>NZ_JBVHLF010000038.1:0-80188 GCF_055559155.1 Kitasatospora sp. NPDC024654 | reverse complement strand
TGCAGGGGGGACCCTGTGGGAGAGTAGGACGCCGCCGAACGATTTTTCAGAGAAGCCCCTTCCGGGAGACCGGGAGGGGCTTCTCGCATTTCCGGTGCCGTAGGGTCGGCCTATGGACGCTACGACGGGTACGGACACGGCGGGGACCACCCCTGCAGGGGAGCGGCGGTACACCAGGGCCCTGGCGGCCGCCGGGGAGAGCACGGTCATCGCGCGCGAGGTGCTGGCGCCGGAGCAGCGGGATGCCGCGCTGCGGGTGCTGGCCGCGGCGAGCCGGGTGGACGGCCGGGAGGCCGTCTCCGAGCAGGGCCGGCTGCGACTGCGCGCCGCCGGAGCGGGCCGGGCGGGCGTCGTCCATCTGCTCCAGAGCACCGAGCGCACCGAGAACACCGAGAACACCGAGCGCACCGAGCGCACCGAGGGCCCCGGGAGTGCCGCGGCCGGTTACGCCCAGCTGGAGCTGCCGGCGGAGGCCACGGTCGGCCGGGCCACCGCCGAGCTGGTGGTGGCGCCCGAGCGGCGCGGCCATGGCCTCGGCCGGCAGCTGCTGGACACCGTGCTGGCCGAGACCGCGGGCTCGGTGGACATCTGGGCCCACGGTGACCACCCGGCCGCCCGCCGGCTGGCCGCGGAGTACGGCGCCGAGCTGGTTCGCGAGCTGCGGCAGCTGCGGCGTACCACCGTGCCCGGCGCCGAGCCGCTGGACGAGGTCCCGCCGCCGTCCGGGATCACCCTGCGGACCTTCCGCCCCGGCGAGGACGACGCGGCCTGGCTGGCGCTGAACGCGCTGGCCTTCGCCCACCACCCCGAGCAGGGCGCCTGGACCGCCCAGGACCTGGCCGACCGGATGGCCGAGCCGTGGTTCGACCCGGCCGGCTTCTTCCTGGCCGTCCGCGGCGACCGCCTGGTGGGCTTCCACTGGACCAAGGTCCACCCGGCCACCGAGGCCGGCCCCGCGCTCGGCGAGGTCTACGTGGTCGGCGTGGATCCGGCCGAGCAGGGCAGCGGGCTGGGCCGCGCACTCACCGCCGCCGGTCTGAGCCACCTCGGCCGGGACCGCGGCCTGGACACCGTGCTGCTCTACGTGGACGCCGACAATCCGGCCGCGCTGCGGGTATATGAACGACTGGGGTTCACCATCCACGAGGTGGACCTGATGTACCGGGTACCGGAAGGGAAGAGCGTGGCCGAAGGGTCCGCCGGATAGCGGGCCCCAGGGCCGACGGCCTCAGCTTTCCTCCTGGCCATGCGGTGTTTACCGTGGGTTCAATAAGCGCCGCGAAGATCACAGGATGAAGTCCGTAGTGTCTCGCTCCCATAGCTCCGGCCACGCGGCCCGGGCCGGTCGGCTAGCGGCCGTACCGGGTCCTCAGCGCGGCCGGGCCGAGCGGACCCAGCACACGGAATCCCGGAGCGCTCGGACCTCAGGCCGCTGGAGGAGCTGGAACCGATGAGCATCCCCCGTCCCGCCCCCACCGGGGCAACAGGCACCACCGACACGGCCGGCCCGGCCATGGCGGCGACCGCCCGTCCGACGGCCGCGGCCGCCGCCCACCCGGTCGGCCAGCCCGCCCTCTCGCTCGATCTCGACGAGTTCCCGGTGCTGGCCGGCCCGGGCACCGAGGAGCTGCCGCAGGGCCGCTTCCTGGACCGGGAACGCAGCTGGCTGGCGTTCAACGAGCGGGTGCTCGAACTCGCCGAGGACCCACGGATACCGCTGCTGGAGCGGACCAAGTTCCTGGCGATCTTCGCCAGCAACCTGGACGAGTTCTTCATGGTCCGGGTGGCCGGCCTGAAGCGCCGGATCGCCACCGGGGTGGCCCAGCGCAGCGCGTCCGGCCTGCAACCGCGCGAGGTGCTGGACCTGATCTGGACCAGGTCGCGCGAGCTCATGGCCCGGCACGCGGCCGCGTTCCAGCAGGACGTGCTGCCCGACCTGGCCGCCGAGGGCATCGAGGTGGTCCGCTGGCCGGAGCTGGGCGACAAGGAGCAGGGCCGCCTGCACACCCTGTTCCGCCAGCAGATCTTCCCGGTGCTGACCCCGCTCGCGGTGGACCCCGCGCACCCGTTCCCGTACATATCGGGACTGAGCCTGAACCTGGCGGTGGTGGTCCGCAATCCGGTCTCCGGCCACAAGCACTTCGCCCGGGTGAAGGTCCCGCAGTCCCTCTCGCGCTTCCTGGAGGCGTCGCCGCAGCGGTACGTCCCGCTGGAGGACGTGATGGGCGCGCACCTGGAGGAGCTCTTCCCGGGCATGGAGGTGCTCGCCCACCACGCCTTCCGGGTCACCCGCAACGAGGACCTGGAGGTGGAGGAGGACGACACCGAGAACATCCTCAAGGCCCTGGAGAAGGAGCTGATGCGGCGTCGGTTCGGCCCGCCGGTCCGGCTGGAGGTGGAGGAGTCGATCGACCCGTACATCCTCGACCTGCTGGTCCGCGAGCTGAACATCACCGAGGCGGAGGTCTTCCCGCTGCCCGGGCCGCTCGACCTGACCGGGCTGTTCGGGATCGCCGAGCTGGACCGGCCCGAGCTGAAGTACCCGAAGTTCGTGGCCGGCACCGCCCGCGGCCTGACCGACGTCGAGTCGGCCTCGCAGCCGGACATCTTCGCCGCCATGCGTGAGCGCGACGTGCTGCTGCACCACCCGTACGACAGCTTCTCCACCTCGGTGCAGGCCTTCCTGGAGCAGGCCGCGGCCGACCCGAACGTGCTGGCGATCAAGCAGACCCTGTACCGCACCTCCGGCGACTCGCCGATCGTGGACGCGCTGATCGACGCCGCCGAGTCCGGCAAGCAGGTACTGGTGCTGGTGGAGATCAAGGCCCGGTTCGACGAACAGGCCAACATCAAGTGGGCCCGGAAGCTCGAGGAGGCCGGCTGCCACGTGGTCTACGGCCTGATCGGGCTGAAGACGCACTGCAAGCTGTCCCTGGTGGTCCGTCAGGAGGGCGACACGCTGCGCCGCTACGCGCACGTCGGCACCGGCAACTACCACCCCAAGACGGCCCGGCTCTACGAGGACCTCGGGCTGCTCACCTCGGACCCGGACGTCGGCGCCGACCTGTCCGACCTGTTCAACCGGCTCTCCGGCTACTCGCGCCGGGAGTCCTACCGGCGGCTGCTGACCGCCCCGCGGGGTCTGCGGGACGGCCTGCTGATGCGGATCCAGAACGAGATCGCGATGCACCGGGCCGGCCGACCGGCGTACGTGAAGCTCAAGGTCAACTCGATCGTCGACGAGGTGGTGATCGACGCGCTCTACCGGGCCTCCCAGGCGGGCGTGCCGGTGGACGTGCTGGTGCGCGGCATCTGCGCGATTCGACCGGGTGTGCTCGGGCTGAGCGAGAACATCCGGGTCCGCAGCATCCTCGGCCGGTTCCTGGAGCACTCCCGGGTCTTCGTCTTCGGCGGTGGCGGCGACCCGGAAGTCTGGTTCGGCAGCGCCGATATGATGCACCGTAACCTGGACCGACGGATCGAGGCGCTGGTCAGGGTGACCGACCCGGCGCACCGGGCCGAGCTGTCCCGGCTGATCGACCTCGGCATGGCCGACGACACCGCGTCCTGGCACCTGGGCCCGGACGGGGCGTGGACCCGGCACAGCCGGGACGCCGACGACCAGCCGCTGCGGGACATCCAGGACCTGCTCATCGACTCGCGCCAGCGCCGCCGGAGTTCCTCCAGCACGCTCTGACCATCCGTCACCTGCCCTGGGGGAACGGGGAACCCACGACATGACTGACGCGCCCATGACGGCTCACGCGGCCACCGCGACCGCCGGCCAGGTGCTTTCCGGATATCTCACCGGCCAGGCCGGCGCGTTCCTGCGCGCCCTGCCACAGGCGGTGGGCGAGGCGGGGGCCCGGCCCGGCGCCGTGCCGTCCGTCAACTCGCCCGTCGGCACGGCCAGTACCGGCGAGCTGCTGCGCGCGGTGAGACGGATCGGTGGGGCGCTGCACACCTTCGGCGTGCTGCTCGACCCGGCCTGGGCGCAACAGTCCCGGAGCGAACTGCGCTGGCTGCTCAACCTGTTGGCCCAGGAGCCCGGCTATCTGCGGCGCACCGCACGGCTGTTGGCCGCACTGGACTCGCTCAGTTCGACCGCCTCGCCCGGCGAGTCGCGCGGGCCGGGCATGCTGGCCGGCCACCAGGGCGCTCCGAAGGCCCGGGCGCTGCTGGAGCGGCAGCTGACGCTGGCCCGCACCCGGGCGCACAGCGTCGTGCTGCAGGAGCTTCGGTCGGCCCGGCTGCACGCGCTGGCGGACCGGATGACCCTGCTGGTGGGCGAGACCCCGCTGGCGGAGCCGGCCATGGGCCGGGCGGCGGAGGTGCTGCTGCCGCAGGCCTCGGCGGCCTTCACCGCGCTGGGGGCGGCCGTCCAGCGGCTGCCGTTGTCGCGGGCCACGGTGGCCTACCAGGGCGACGCGCTGCACCGGCTCGGGACGGCCGGTGCCGTTCCGGCCCAGGTGCCGGCCCAGCCGCGTCCGGTGGCGGATGCGGACTCCGCGCTGGCGACCGACGACGCGCCGTGGCAGGGGGTGCGGATCCTGGTGAAGCGGGCCCGGTACGCGCTGGAGGTGTGCGGGCGGCCGGTGGTCGAGCTGGACGCCCTGAACGAGGTGCTGGACCGGCACCAGGACGCCACCGAGGCCGCCGTGACGGTGGCCACCGCCGCCCGCACGCCGCGGATCACCCCGGCGACCGCCTACGTGCTGGGGGTGGTGCATGCTGATCAACGACTTGAGGTCGAGTCCGCCCGGTACGCCTTCGGCCGGCAGTGGCCGACCCTCCCGCAGCACGGATGGCAGGAATGGGCGAGCGCCTGACAGGGGATGACCAGCGGCACCAGCCGCCCCGGATGGCGGTCGCCGGGACGGTGGACCGCGACGAGTCGGCCGACCGGGTCGAGCGCCGGAGGCTGCGCGAGGCCAGGCTGGGTGAGTCCGAGCTGCGGGACGGCGGGCCGCCCGGCGGCTGGACCGGCTCCGGCCACCCGACCGTCCCGGCGCCGGCCGGCCACCGCCCCGGCGCGCGGCACGACGGGCGGCCGAGCACGATCCTGGCGGCCGGCGCGGTGCTCTGGCGCCCGGGCGAGCCGCGCGCGGACGGCCGGGGTCGTCGCAAGCCGCGGATCGCGCTGATCCACCGGCCGAAGTACGACGACTGGAGCCTGCCCAAGGGCAAGCTGCACGCCGGGGAGAGCCCGGTGGAGGCGGCGGTGCGTGAGGTGGAGGAGGAGACCGGGCTGGTCTGCCGGCTGGTCGCGCCACTGCCCGCGCAGTACTACCTGGCGAACGGACGGCCCAAGGAGGTGCGGTACTGGGCGGCGGTGCCGGTGCGCGGGGAGTTCCGGCCGAACCGGGAGGTGGACCGGATGAAGTGGCTCAAGCCGGGCAAGGCCCGGGCCCGGTTGACCCACGCCCGGGACCGGGAGCTGGTCGACGCCCTGCTGGAGCGTCTGGCCGAGGTGGGGGACGCCTGGTTGGCACCCGGATGGCCGGTGCCGTTCCCGGGATGAGCCACCCGGCCGGGCGTGTCTTGGTCGAACCCTTGCCGTGATGCAACCGTTACTACCGGACCGTGTTTCCTGGTAGCCCTTCGAGGTTCACTCCCCGTTCATTTGCGACCGGCTGATGCGTCACCTGCTCGGCCTAGCTTCGGTCCTACCGGAGGGCCGGCGCGGCCCCGGACCACAGCAGGTCCGTCCGTCCGACCGCCCCAGAGCAGGTCAGGCGCGCGGCGGACGGCCAAAGAAAGGGACACCCTGTGAAGCTCCAGCGGAACGGCCGCACCAAGGCCCTCGCAATCGGTGCCGTGGCGCTCGTCAGCTCGCTGTCGCTCGCGGCCTGCGGCTCCGACAACAACTCCACCGCCTCCTCGGGTGGTTCGTCCGCCCCGGCCGCCTCGATCACCTGCGCCAGCAAGCAGGCGGGCCTGCTGGGTGCCGGCTCGACCGCCCAGGGCAACGCGATCGACGTGTGGAAGAACGCTTTCGGGTCCGCCTGCTCCGGCAGCACCATCACCTACAACGGTGTCGGCTCCGGTGCCGGTGTCCAGCAGTTCAACCAGGGCAAGGTCGCCTTCGCCGGCTCCGACTTCGCGCTCAAGCCGTCCGACATCGACGCCTCGAAGCAGGTCTGCACCGGTGGCGGTCAGGCCATCGACCTGCCGATGGTCGCCGGTCTGGTCTCGATCGTCTACAACGTCCAGGGCGTGAGCCACCTGGTGCTGGACGGCCCGACCACCGCGAAGATCTTCGACTCGCAGATCACCAAGTGGAACGACCCGGCCATCGCCGCCCTCAACCCGGGCGTCAACCTGCCGGACGCGCAGATCCAGACCTTCCACCGCTCGGACGACTCCGGCACCACCTACAACCTGACCTCGTACTTCGCCAAGACCTCCGGCGGCGCCTGGAGCTACCCGGCGAACAAGACCTGGGCGGGCAAGGGCGGCCAGTCGGCCTCCGGCAGCGCCGGCGTCTCCGCGCAGATCAAGCAGGTCCCGAACTCGATCGGCTACGTCGAGCTCTCCTACGCGCAGATCAACAACCTGCAGAGCGCCAGCATCGCCACCGGCGCCAGCAAGCCGGTCGACCCGACCGCCGCCAACGCCGCGACCACGCTGGCCAACTCCACGGTGATCGGCACCGGCAACGACCTGGCGCTGCAGCTCGACTACGGCACCAAGGCCGAGAACGCCTACCCGATCGTCCTGGTGACCTACGAGATCGCCTGCGACAAGGGCAACAAGCCCGACACGCTGGACACCCTGAAGTCCTTCCTCAACTACACCGCCAGCGACGCCGGCCAGCAGGCCATCGCCAGCAAGGGCTACGTGCCGATGCCCTCCGCCATCAGCGACAAGGTCAAGGCCGAGATCGGCCAGCTGAGCTAATCCAGGCACCGAGAGGTTGGTGGGCGGTCCCGTAAGGGGGAACGGGACCGCCCACCGACCTGTCACCGGCCCACCGGCCGAAACCACCGAAAGACCGTCCGGGGCACCGCCGCCATGGAGCCGCCCCCACCGGGGCAGCACCGCCAGACCGGAGTACCAACCTCATGACTTCCACACCACCCGATTCCCCCGGCCCTGACTCCGACGTGGGCAGGGACGCCGCCGCCGGCGGCAGTTCCCTGAAGGGCAAGGGCCGTCTCGGCGACAGCCTCTTCTTCGGCGCCTCCGCCGGGTCCGGGATCCTGCTGCTGGTCATCATGGCCGCCATCGCGGGCTTCCTGCTCTATCGCAGTGGACTGGCCATCAGCAAGGACCAGACCAACTTCCTGACCACCTTCGGGTGGGACCCGGACAACATCACCAAGCCCAGCTTCGGCATCGCCGTGCTGGCCTTCGGCACCGTGGTCAGCGCCCTGGTCGCGATGCTGATCGCGGTTCCGGTGGCGATCGGGATCGCGCTGTTCATCTCGCACTACGCGCCGCGCCGGATCGCCCAGCCGTTCGCCTACCTGGTCGACCTGCTGGCCGCCGTGCCCAGCATCGTCTACGGCCTGTGGGGCGCGCTCTTCCTGGTGCCGCACCTGAACGGGCTGAACAGCTGGCTGAACACCTACCTGGGCTGGACCTACGTCTTCAAGCAGACCCAGATCGGCCCCGCCCGCAACCTGTTCACCTGCGGCATCCTGCTGGCCATCATGATCCTGCCGATCATCACCGCGGTCAGCCGCGAGGTCTTCCGCCAGGTGCCGCGGATGCACGAGGAGGCGGCGCTGGCGCTGGGCGCCACCCGCTGGGAGGTGATCCGCACGGCGGTGCTGCCGTTCGGCCGCCCCGGGATCATCTCGGCCTCGATGCTCGGCCTCGGCCGCGCGCTCGGCGAGACCATCGCGGTCGCCACCGTGCTCTCCGCCTCGTCCACCCTCTCGCTGCACCTGCTGGACGCGGGCGGCGGCACCTTCGCGCAGAACATCGCGCTGAAGTTCGGTGAGGCCGGTAACGTCGGAAAGGACGCGCTGATGGCCTCCGGCCTGGTGCTGTTCCTGATCACCCTGCTGGTGAACGGCGGCGCCCGGCTGATCATCGCCCGCCGCAAGGAGTACTCGGGGGCCAACGCATGACCACGATCGCCAAGACCACGGACACCCCGCCGGCTCCCCGACTGAGTCAGCGGCTCACCACCGCGCGGCTGCCGCGCTGGGCCCCGGCCGGCGTGGCCGTGCTGTCCATCGCGCTGGGCTGCGCCCTGGGTGCGGGCTTCGGCCTCACCAGCCACCTGCAGTGGGGCCTGATCTCCGCGCTGCTCTACGTGGTGATCGGCTACGGCCTCTCGGCCAAGGTCGAGGGCGGTCGGCAGGCCCGCGACCGGCTGGCCACCTCGCTGGTCTGGGTGGCCTTCATCCTGGCCGTCGTCCCGCTCGCCTCGCTGGTCATCTACACCATCCAGCAGGGCGCCGGCGTGGTGAACGGCAACTTCCTGACCCACTCCATGAAGGGCGTGCTCTCCTCCGGCCCGGGTGGCGGCGTCTACCACGCGCTGCTCGGCACCCTGGAGCAGGTCGGCCTGGCCAGCCTGATCGCCGCGCCGGTCGGTCTGCTGACCGCGGTCTACCTGGTCGAGTACGGCCGGGGCCGGCTCGCCAAGGTGGTCACCTTCTTCGTCGACGTGATGACGGGTGTCCCGTCGATCGTCGCCGGTCTGTTCATCCTCTCCGTCTGGAACATCGCGCTGGGCTTCCAGTACTCCGGCTTCTCGGGCAGCCTGGCGCTGTCGATCCTGATGATGCCGGTGGTCGTGCGCTCCACCGAGGAGATGCTCAAGCTCGTCCCGAACGAGCTGCGCGAGGCCTCGTACGCGCTCGGCGTGCCCAAGTGGAAGACCATCCTGCGGATCGTCATCCCCACCGCGATCGGCGGTATCACCACCGGTGTGATGCTGGCGGTCGCCCGCATCACGGGTGAGACCGCCCCGGTGATGATGCTGGTGTTCGGTGCCGACTTCATCAACGGCAACCCGTTCCAGGGTCCGCAGCAGTCCCTGCCGCTGTACATCTGGCAGCAGTACGCGATGGTCGACAACGACTTCGGCTACGCCCGGGCCTGGGGCGCCGCGCTGGTGCTGATCGCCTTCGTGATGGCGCTCAACCTGATCGCCCGGGGCGTGGCACGCTGGCGTTCGCCGAAGTCCGGCCACTGACCGACCGACTGACGTACGTAAAGACGAGAGAAGACGAAAGATCATGGCGAAGCGCATCGACGTCAGCGGACTGTCGGCCTACTACGGCGGGACCAAGGCCATCGAGGACATCTCGATGACCGTCGAGCCCCGTTCGGTGACGGCCTTCATCGGTCCCTCCGGCTGCGGCAAGTCCACCTTCCTGCGGACCCTCAACCGGATGCACGAGGTGATCCCCGGTGCCCGGGTCGAGGGCAAGGTGTTGCTGGACGACGAGAACCTGTACGGCCGGGACGTCGACCCGGTGGCGGTCCGACGGACCGTCGGGATGGTCTTCCAGCGCCCCAACCCGTTCCCCACCATGTCGATCTACGACAACGTGGTGGCCGGCCTGCGGCTGGCCGGGGTGAAGAAGAAGGCCGTGCTGGACGGCGTGGTGGAGAACTCGCTGAAGGGCGCCAACCTCTGGAACGAGGTCAAGGACCGGCTGAACAAGCCTGGCGCCGGGCTCTCCGGCGGCCAGCAGCAGCGGCTCTGCATCGCCCGGGCGATCGCGGTCGAGCCGCAGGTGCTGCTGATGGACGAGCCCTGCTCGGCCCTGGACCCGATCTCCACCCTCGCGATCGAGGACCTGATCGGCGAGCTCAAGTCGCGGTTCACCATCGTGATCGTCACCCACAACATGCAGCAGGCGGCCCGGGTCAGCGACCGCACCGCCTTCTTCAACCTGGCCGGGGTGGGCCAGCCCGGCAAGCTGATCGAGCTGGACGACACCCAGCGGATCTTCTCCAACCCGTCCGTGCAGGCCACCGAGGACTACATCTCCGGCCGCTTCGGCTGAGCCGCGGCCGCGGATGCGAGCTGCTCTGCGGTGCTGCATGGCGGTGCCGCCGCAGGGCATGAAGAAGGGCCCGCCCCCGGGACGCGGGGGCGGGCCCTTTCCTGGTCGGACCGGTCGGATCAGCCGATCAGCCGGTCGGTGATCCAGTAGGCCAGGGCGGCGACCCCGGCCGCGGCCGGCATGGTGATGAACCAGCCGAGCACGATGTTCTTGGCCACCCCCCAGCGGACCGCGCGGACCCGCTTGGTGGCGCCCACGCCCATGATCGCCGAGGTGATCACGTGGGTGGTGGAGATCGGCGCGGAGAAGACGTACGAGGTGATGTACATGATCGCCGCGGAGGTGCTCTCGGCGGCGAAGCCCTGCGGCGGGTCCAGCTCGATGATCTTGCGGCCGAGGGTCCGCATGATCCGCCAGCCGCCCGCGTAGGTGCCCAGCGACAGCATGGTGGCGCAGGAGATCTTCACCCAGATCGGGATCCCGTTGCCGTGCTGGTGACCCGAGATGGTCAGCGCCATGACCACGATGCCCATGGTCTTCTGGGCGTCCTGCAGACCGTGGGCGAGTGCCATCGCGGCGGCCGAGGCGGTCTGCGCGACCCGGAAGTTGCGCTTGGCCCGGTGCGGGTTGGCCCCCCGGAAGATCCACAGGATGGCCAGCATCACCAGGTAGCCGGCGATCAGGCCGACGATCGGCGAGATCACCATCGGCAGGATGATCTTCTCGATCACGCCGTGCCAGATCACCGTGGTGCCGCCGGCCAGCGCCGCGCCGACCAGGCCGCCGAAGAGCGCGTGCGAGGAGGAGGACGGCAGGCCGAAGTACCAGGTGGTCAGGTTCCAGGCGATGGCGCCGACCAGCGCGCCGAAGAGGATGGTCATCCCCTTGCTGCCGTGCGGGGTCTCGATCAGCCCCTTGGAGACGGTCTGCGCCACTCCGCTGCCGAGGAAGGCACCGGCCAGGTTCATCACCGCGGCCATCGCCAGCGCGGCCTTCGGGGTCAGTGCCCGGGTGGAGACCGAGGTGGCGATGGCGTTCGCCGAGTCGTGGAACCCGTTGGTGTACGTGAAGAAGAAGGCCACGCCGATGACGGCGATGAGTGCTGCCATGTCCACGCTGGTCAGGACTCCTTGACGGCGATGGTCTCCACCGTGTTCGCCACGTGCTCGAAGGCGTCGGCGGCCTCTTCCAGCACGTCGACCACCTGCTTGAGCTTGAGCACCTCGATCGCGTCGTACTGGCCGCTGAACAGGTGGGCGAGCAGCTTGCGGTGGATCTGGTCCGCCTGGTTCTCCAGCCGGTTGATCTCGATCCAGTACTCGTTCAGGCCGGCCATGCTGCGCAGGCTGGGCATCGCGGCGGCGGTCAGCTCGGCGGCCCGGGCCAGCACCTCGATCTGCTGCTCGACACCGGCCGGCAGGGTCTCGATGTCGTAGAGGACGACCAGGTCGACGGCCTCCTCCATGAAGTCCATGATGTCGTCCAGCGACGAGGCGAGGCTGTAGATGTCCTCGCGGTCGAAGGGCGTGATGAAGGAGGAGTTCAGCTGGTGGAAGATCGCGTGGGTGGTGTCGTCACCCGCGTGCTCGGCGGCGCGCATGCGCTCGACGATCTCCGCGCGGGTGGACAAGTCTGAGCCCAGCAGTTCCAGCAGGAGCTTCGAACCGACGACCAGGTTCTCCGCGGCGGCGGCGAACATGTCGTAGAAGCTCGTCTCCTTCGGGGTCAGGCTAAAACGCACGGAAATCTCCGATGTGCGGGGGACGGACTGAACGATGCTAGGTGCTCCGCGCCGGAATTGCGCAAACGGGTCAGCGGGGTGAACACGGGGAGCCTCAGTCTGGCGGAAGCCCGGGGGGATTGCCGCGGTGCTGGGCGCGGTGATCGGTCGAGCCGCTCGGACGGGGTAACCCGCCGGCGTCGCCGGTGCGGGACACTGGGGGCACCGGCGGCGATCGGCCGCGCAGCACGAGAAACGGGGCAGGCCGATGACCACCGAGAGCACCGGCACCGCGAGCGGCAGTACCGCGAACGGCGTGACCGAGCGCGCCGGTACCGCGCAGCACCAGGGGCCGCACGGCTACAGCGCGCACAAGGCGGACCACCTCAAGCGGCTGCGCCGGATCGAGGGTCAGGTCCGCGGGTTGCAGCGGATGGTCGAGGAGGACGTCTACTGCATCGACATCCTCACCCAGGTCTCGGCGGGCACCAAGGCGCTGCAGTCCTTCGCGCTCGCGCTGCTGGAGGAGCACGTCAAGCACTGCGTGGCGGCGGCCGCGGAGGAGGGCGGGCCGGAGATGGACCAGAAGGTGGCCGAGGCGATGACCGCGATCAGCCGGCTGCTGCGGAGCTGACCGGCCCGCCGCCCTCGCCGTCGGTGGCCTGCCGGGCCTGCTGCGCCTGCTGGAGCAACACCTCGTCGATCCGGGCGGTGGGCAGCCGCTCGTCGGTGCTGGCGGTGGCGGCGATCATCAGCTCGCCGGCCAGCTCGATCTCGTCGAGGGCCGCGCTGTCGTGGCCGATCCTTCGGTCCGCGGAGGACGACACCCTGCACCACCCCTTCAGCGCCCTGCACCCACCGGGCGGCAGCCACCCGGGTCCCAGCCTAGAGAGTGCCGGGAGCCCACCACATGGCACGGACGGGCCATCTCTGCCACCGAAACGGGTGGGCTGCCGCCCCCGACACCTCAGTTCTGCGGGCTGGCGGAGGAGTCCTGCAGCTGGACCACGTCGGCGGCGGGCGGCTCGGAGACGTTCACCGGCTGCCCGAACCCGCTGAGCGTCACCGTCGAGGTGACCTTGACCTGGTCCTTGGGGTTGCCGGAACCGGCGACCCCGGCGAAGGTGAACACCTCGGTCACCCGGCGCAGCCGGCCCTGGGCGTCCAGCCAGACGTCGTACGGGACCGCCTTGACAGTGAAGGTGTTGGCCGCCATCCGCAGTCCGTAGGCGCCGGCACCGCCGGTGGCGTCGGCGGCCTTGGCCAGGTCAAGGGTGCCCTTGTAGTGCTTGACGGCGACCCCGTCCACGGTGTCGCCGCCGACCAACTGGGCCTGCTGGACGCCGCGCAACGCCCCGGCGGCGTCGGCCGGGTCGGTCGCGCCGTTGCTGATCAGGTTGCCGTCGGCGAGCTGCCGGACGTCCAGCTTGACCCACTTGCCGGCCGGCACCTTGGCCCCGCTGTTCTGCAGGAAGACGATGCCGGGCTCGACCACCTCGACCACCGGGCCGTTGGTCGCGGCGCCCGGCGGGACGGTCACCTGCAGCCGGCCGATCCGCTTGGTGTAGTCGTAGGTCCCGGTGCCGGTGAACGAGGCCTGCTTGTTGGCGGACTCGGTGGTCAGCTGGGTGGCCGCCTGGGCGGAGCCGACGTGGCCGGTGAGGTCGGCGGCGTTGCGCACCGCCGTCAGCGGGTCGGCGGCCAGCGTGTCGGGTCCGCTGCTCTTGACGGCGTCCGCCGCGTCGGCCGAGCCGCCACCGCCGCCCGAGCAGGCCGCCAGGGAGACGGTCAACAGGGCGGCCACCGCCGCCGAGCCGAGGATCTGTGCGCCGCGACGCTGCGACTGGATCATGCTGCTCTCAACCCCCTCGGGCCCGGGCCCGGCACGCCGCCGCCCCTGCTGGACACGGCCTCACTGCCCCAACGAGCCGACGGCGGTCGGGTTACGAGCGGACCGGCGCGCGTAGGGCTTCGCGCGCCGGGGGCCGTGCGGGTTTACCGTGAACGACGTGCGTAAGGAGTCGTCGGCCTGGACCGACCCCCCTGCCCTCCCGAGCGGGGCCGTCCCCGCCGCGCGGGCCGGTGACGGCCCCGACGGGCACCGGGCGGAGGTCGCCGAGCGCGGGTCGTTCGCCCTCGCCAGTTGCAGCTGCGGCTGGTTCGCGCCGGCCCGACGCTCCCGGGACAAGGCCCGCCGGGACGCCCGGGAACACCTCGACCAGCCCGCCTGACCCACTGCCGGACTCAGGCCGCCAGGTCGGACTCGGGGGCGCGCTCGGTGCGCGCCGGGGGCACCGCCGGCTCGCGCCGGCGCCGCCGCGAGCCGCCGCTGCCGGCCGGCCCGGGCCGCCGCTGCGCGGTGATCAGCGGCGCGGCCGCCGTTCTGGTCACCGCGTGGCAGAACGGCACCAGTACCGCCATCGCGATCGGCGCCAGCAGCAGCACCACCGCGGCCGCCAGCGCGTAGCCGCCCAGCACGTCGGTGGGGTAGTGCACACCCATGAACATCCGGCAGAAGCCCTGCAGCAGGGCGAGCCCGCCGGCGATCGCGCCGAGCCGGCGGTTCACCAGGAAGAGCGCCACCGCGAAGGCCATCGCGATGGTCGAGTGGTCGCTGACGAAGGAGTGGGTGCCGGCCTTGCCGGCCACCAGCACGTCCAGCCCGGGGTGGTCCACGAACGGGCGCGGCCGGTCGACGATCGCGGCGATCGGCAGGTTGGCGAGCTCGGCGAGGCCCACCGAGATCGGGGCCCACAGCACGCCGGCCACCGCGACCGGGGCGTCCGGCCGGCGACGGGCCTGCAGCCAGCCGACCAGGCAGAGCAGCAGCAGGCCGATCAGGATGCCGTACTCGCCGGTCCAGGAGACCAGGTGGTCGAACCAGCCGGGGGCCACCTTGGCCCAGCCGTTGATGGTGTAGAGGAGGCTGACGTCCGGATTGCTGGTGTCGGCCAACAGCGTCGACACGCCGTACCTCCTGGAATCTGCCGTCTGATCAGTTCGTGGTCCGTCCGTCCCGGCCGTGCGTTCCTGTCACAGGACGGAACTTCTGCCGCAGGAGGGACTTCTGCCGCAGGACAGAACGAGACATCCGGCGCACAGCGTTCCACGAGGACACACTGTTATGGAAACTTGACCAGACGGGCACAACTCCGGCACGCCGTCACGCGTCTGCTGACCGGCGATCAGGTGTGGCCCGGGTCCGAGCCGCCGGTGATGGTCCCGTCCGCACCGCGCTGCGGCAGCGCGCTGGCGCCGTCCGGAGTGACCCGGGTGGCGCCGATGTAGTCCGGTTGGTCGATCCTGTCATAGCGGATCACCGCCCCGGTGTGCGGCGCGTTGATCATGTAGCCGCCGCCGACGTAGATCCCGACGTGGTGGATGGTGCGCGGGTCGTTCAGGTCGGTGGCGAAGAAGACCAGGTCGCCGGGGCGGAGTTGGTCGCGGGACGGGTGCGGGCCGGCGTACCACTGGTCGTTGGCCACCCGGGGGAGGCTGATGCCCACCGAGGCGAAGGCGGCCTGGGTCAGCCCGGAGCAGTCGAACTGGCCGTTCTGCGAGGGGAGCCCCTCACCGCCCCACAGGTACGGGGTGCCCAGCTTGGTCTGCGCGAAGTAGATCGCGCCGGAGGCCTGTGGGGAGACCACCAGGGTGCTGGCCGGGGTCTGCGCGGTGAAGCTGACCATCAGTGACTTGATCGAGCGGACGTAGCCCTGGGTCTCCTGGTACGGCGGGACGCCCCGGTGGGCGATCACCGCGTAGGGGCCGGCGTTGTAGGCGGCCAGCAGGTTGTCCTGCGGGTCGCCGGGGACGGTGGCGGTGTCCTGGGCGAGCGCGCAGTCGTAGTTGGCGGCGGCGGGGATCGCGTCGGCCGGGTTCCAGATGTCCTTCCTGCCGTCACCGGTGGCGTCCACGCCGTAGGTTGCCCAGGTGTCCGGCATGAACTGGGCGATGCCCTCGGCGCCCACGCTGCTGCGGGCCGTCGGGTCGAAGCCGCTCTCCTGGTAGAGCTGTGCGGCCAGCATGGGGGGCGAGATCTGCGGGCACCTGGTGCCCCACTGCTGGATCAGCGCCTGGTAGGCGGCCGGGACGGTGCCCGGTGCGAGCGTCAGGCCACCGCCGGTGCCGCCGAGTTGGACCGCTCCGCTGGCCGCGTACGTGCCGACGCCGATCACGCCGAGGAAGCCGAATGCAACAGCTCCCGCCAAGGCCGCTGTCCGCAGGCCGTTCCGGAGTACCATCAGCACCATCCCGATGCACTGTCAGAGCGCTTGTGTCCCACGGACAGAGCCTCCGGCTCGGCACCGGAACGCATATGCCCCCCGCATGCGCCAGTCTGTTCCACCGAAGCCCCCACCAGTCTGCGGCAAGGCGTTGCCCAGTGCAATCATCGGAGATACAAAGAGTGAGCGCTATCCTAACTACGGTGGTCATCCTGGCGTACAAGCCCGATGCCGCGCGACCAATCCACCAGAAGTAGCCAAGTCGACATCAGATCTGGCCAAGAATGGGTCCCAGCCCTTCGCGCGACCCCGCTGAGGGGCCTTGAATTTGCCTGACCGGGCGGTGAGACAGGAATGCACTTGAGCGACGTAGTCAGCAGGGTGGGTGGCACGGTGGGTGGCTATGCCCGCAGCTACCTGATCGCGGATCCGACCCCCGCCCCCAGTAGCGGTAAGGGCAATATCAACACCATTATCGGTGGGATCGCCCCGGATTGGGGTCCTTTCTCGACCCTCGGGTCCGAGGCGCGGGTCATGGTGGAGGTCGTGATGGCGGTGGCCATCCTGGCCTGCCTGGCCATCGCGGTCTGGGGGGCCGCCAAGCAGCGGATCGGGGCCACCGCGATGCGCGACACTTTCAGTGCCGAGCAGGGCAAGGGGCTGATCATCGCCGGGCTGACCGGCGTGTTCATCATTGGATCGTTGGGCACTCTGTTCACCATTGTCTACGGCATGTCCATCTGACGACCAGATAGTCAGTCCAGAGCATGCCGGGCTGGACGACCCGCTACCGGGGTGCCCCCGGACCGCAACCCCGGAGCCTCCACCGGCTCCCCGTCCCAGGAGGGCCGCCGTGCCGTTGCCCGACGACCAGCCGCACACCAGGACGCGGCTGCCGGTCGGCGAACAGTCCTCCGTCCAGCCTTCGCTCCGTCAGTCCAGGCCGCTGCGCACCCTGCTGACGGTGCTGGTGGTGGTGACCCTGCTGGTGGTCGCCATCTCCATCGCCAACCACGACGGGAGCCTGGCCGGCGGCGGGTCGGCCGACCCGTCCGGCGCGGCCGCCCCACCGCCGCCGGGCGGCTCGGCGGCCACCGCGGCCAGTGGCGTACAGCCCGTCACCACCACCACCAACGGCATCGCCACCGGGTACCCCGACACCGACCAGGGCGCCCAGTCGGCCGCCGCCAACTACGCCGTCGCGCTGGGCGGCGCGGACATGTTCCGGGCCGACGGGCGGCGGGCGGTACTCACCGCCATCGCCGACCCGTCCGCGCTCGGCGCCCTGCAGACCCGGCTCGACCAGGCGATCACCCCCGACGTGCTGAGCCAGTACGGCCTCGACGCGCAGGGCAACGCCCCGCAGGGGCTCACCTTCGTCAGCCGGGCCGTGCCGGTCGGCACCCGCACCGACGGGTACACCGCCGCCGCGACCAAGGCCATGGTGTGGTGCGTGGGGCTCGGCGGGCTGGCCGGGACCAGCTCCACCAAGCCGGTCGCCGAGAACTGGTACACCCTCACCCTCAGCCTGCACTGGACCGGCACGGACTGGAAGCTCACCGACTACAGCCGGCAGAACGGGCCCGCCCCGGTCCCGGCGGACCAGCAGGCCGCCAGCGCCGACGAGATCACCAGCGCCGTCCAGCAGTTCGGAGGCTTCCGCTATGCCCGCTGACGGCTCCGCCCGGTCCTTCCTCCGCCGCGCCGGCCGCCTGGGTGCGGCGCTGGCGGTCATGCAGCTCGCGGCGCTGCTGACGGCCCAACGGGTGTTCGCGGCGCCGGGGGCTCCGTCGCCGTCGCCGTCCGCCGCCAACACCAACTGCCCGAGCATCCCCTTCGCGAACGACGGGATCCTCTGCGTCAACGGTCCTGGCAGCGCCACCATCCCCGGCACTTCTGGGGTGGGCTCCGTCACCGATCCGCTCGGGTCGCTCGCCAAGGGCTGTGCGCAGGCCGCCGCGTGGGTGGTGCGGAGCCTGTCGGGGGCGATCGACGGCACCACGCAGGTGGACTTCACCAACAGCGCGTTCCTCCAGCAGTACGCGGTGGTCTTCGCCGCCTCGACGGTGGTCACCCTGGTGCTCTGGCTGCTCGCGGTGACCAAGCGGGCGGTCCGCGGCGCGCCGCTCACCCAGGCGATCTCGGAGGCGATCGGCTTCCTCTGGCTCACCGTGGTCGCCTCCGCGTTCACCCCGTTGATCCTGTACACCGTGGTCAGCGCGACCGACGGCCTCACCGCGGCCATCGCGGCCGGCACCAAGTCCGACACCGGCACCTATCTGGGCGGGTTCGCCAACACCCTGGAGAACGGTTCGATCGGTGGTGGCCCGCTGATCCTGATCCTGGTCTCGCTGGTGGCCGTGCTGGCCGCCGCGGTGCTCTGGATCGAGCTGTGGATCCGGACCGCGATGCTGTACGTGGGCGCGCTGCTCGGCACCGCGGTCTACGCGGGCCTGGTGGACAAGCAGCTGTGGAAGCACGTCCGGCGCTGGGCCGGCCTGATGGCCGCCGTGGACCTGGCCAAGCCGGTGATCGTGATCATCCTGGGGCTGGCCGGCGCGGTGGCGATGGGCTCCGGCGCCTCGGACGACTTCGCCCGGGTGATCGCTGGTCTGGCCATCCTCGCCCTCTCGATCTTCACCAGCGGCGCGATCTACCGTTTCGTGCCGGGCTTCGGCGACGAGATGATGCACCTGCGGAACGCCCGGGCCAGCGCGGTGTCGGCCGGTTCGGCGATGATCAACGGTCCGGCCAACCTGGTCAAGCAGGGCATCTCGACGCACGGCTCGCGCGGCGGCGTGGAGGCGGCCTCGCCGAGCGGCGGCGCGGGCGGTGCCGGGTCGGTGGCCACCGGCATCGCCGCGCACGGCTCGCGAACTCCGTCGGCCCCACCGGTGCCGCCCCCGACGGCGCCGCCGGCGCAGAATCCAGCGAAGGGAGGGTGACGCACCATGAGCAGTGAACCGTTCGGCCAGTACGGTGGGCCGTACGCCCAGCCATACGTGCACCAGCGCCGCACCTATCTGATCGGGAAGTCCCGGCCCAACGCGCCGATCGGCCGCAACCGGGAGTCCGGCGAGATCCTTCTGATCATCTTCGGTGCCTTCCTGGGCATGATGTGGGGCCTGCTGATGCCGATCCTGTCGTTGCGGATCGCCGGCCTGGTCGGCCTCCCGCTGCTGGCGATCGCCGCGGTCTACATCCCGTACCGGCGTCGGACGTTCTACAAGTGGGTGGAGATCAACCGCAGCTACCGGCGGACGGTGCGCAGCGGCCGTGCGGTCTGGCAGTCCACGGCGATGGACGCCGGCACCCGGCTGGACGGCCGGGAGGTGGAGGTCGGCCCGCCGCCCGGGGTGGGCCGGCTGCGCTGGCTGAGCGCTCCGTTCGGGCCGGACGAGGTCGGCGTGCTGATGCACCTGGAGCGGCGCACGGTGACCGCGGCGATCGAGATCGAGGGCCCGGGCGTCGGCCTGCGCGACTCGGAGGACCAGGAGGCGCTGGTCGACCGGTTCGGCACGCTGCTCAAGCACGTCGCCAACGGGGACGGCTTCGTGACCCGGCTGCAGATCCTGGCCCGCACGCTGCCCGCCGACCCGGACGCGCACGCCAAGGACGTCGAGCGGCGCGGTGACCACAACGCCCCGCGTTGGCTGCAGGACTCGTACGACCAGTTGCAGTCGATGGTGTCGACCTCGTCCGAGCAGCACCGGGCCTACCTGGTCGCCTGCATGCACTACACCCGGGACCTCGCGGCCGAGGCGCACGCCATGGGCCGCACCGCGAACGGGCAGCGGGTCCGCGACGACGACGGGCTGGCCGCCGTGATGGCGCGCGAACTGACCGACATCTGCGCGCGCCTGGCGGAGGCCGACATCCGGGTCCGACAGCCGCTGGGCCAGGCCCGGCTCTCCTCGCTGCTGCACTCGATGTACGACCCGGACCACCCGATCGACCACATCCAGGCGATGAGCCGGCGCAACGCCTGGCCGGCCGAGCTGGACGCCACCCACCCGCAGTACCTGCAGGCCAAGACCCGCGAGTCGGAGACCCGGGAGCCCTGGTGCCACGCCACCGCCTGGGTGAAGGAGTGGCCGCTCACCCCGGTCGGCGTCAACTTCCTGGCGCCGCTGCTGGTGCACACCCCGGACGTGATCCGCACGGTCGCCGTCACGATGGACCTGGAGCCCACCGACGTGGCCATCGAGCGGATGCTCACCGAGAAGACGAACGACGAGGCGGAGGCCAGCCGGGCCGCCAAGATGAACCGCACGGTGGACCCGCGCGACCTGGCCCACACCGGCCGGGTCGACCAGCGCGGCGACGACCTGGCCTCCGGCGCGGCCGGGGTCAACCTGGTCGGCTACATCACGGTCTCCTCCCGCAACCCCGAGGCGCTGGCCCGCGACAAGCGGACCATCCGGGCCTCGGCCGGCAAGAGCTACCTCAAGCTGGAGTGGTGCGACCGCGAGCACCACCGGGCGTTCGTCAACACCCTGCCGTTCGCCACCGGCATCCGCCGCTGATCCTGGGGGTCCGATGGTCTCTCCGCTCACCTCCCTGACCGACGCCTTCACCAGCCTGATGTTCGGCAAGGTGGAGACCACCCGATTGCCGGTCCGCACCTCGACCGGCCAGGCCCAGGCGGTCTACCTGCCCACCGCGGCACCGGGGTTGGGGGACTCGGGGGTGATCATCGGCCGCGAGGTCTACAGCGGGAAGGGGTACGTCTACGACCCGTTCCAGCTCTACGGGCAGCAACTCCCGGCCCCGCACTGGCTGGTGCTCGGCGAGTCCGGCAACGGCAAGTCGGCGCTGGAGAAGACCTACGTGCTGCGCCAACTGCGCTTCCGTGACCGGCAGGTGGTGGTGCTGGACGCGCAGGGCGAGGACGGCGTCGGCGAATGGAACCTGATCGCCGACGCGTTGGGGATAAAGTCCATCCGGTTGGACCCGATGGCGGCCCGGGACGGCGGGGTCAAGCTGAACCCGCTGGACCCGGCGATCACCACCACCGGCCAGCTCTCGCTGTTGCGGACCATCATCGAGGTCGCGATGGGCCGCGGTCTGGAGGAGCGGGCCGGGTTCGCGCTGAAGGCCGCCCACGCGCACGTCCGGGCCACCGTGACGGACCGCCAGCCGATCCTGGGCGACGTCATCGACACCCTGCGCAAGCCCGACCTCTCCTCGGTGGAGTCGCTCGGGGTCGCACCGGGGGACGTCCAGTCCTGGGGGCTGGACGTGGCGCTGGTGCTGGACCGGCTGGTCGACGGCGACCTGCGCGGCATGTTCGACGGCCCGACCAGCATCGGCATCGACCTGGACGCGCCGCTGATCGTCTTCGACCTCTCGCACATCGACCGCAACTCGATCGCGATGCCGATCCTGATGGCGATCGTCGGGGTCTGGCTGGAGCACACCTGGATCCGCCCCGACCGGAAGAAGCGGATCTTCCTGGTCGAGGAGGCCTGGCACATCATCAACAGCCCGTTCGTGGCGCAGCTCTTCCAGCGGCTGCTGAAGTTCGGCCGCCGGCTCGGGCTGTCCTTCGTCGCGGTGGTCCACCACCTCTCGGACGTGGTGGACGGCGCGGCGGCCAAGGAGGCCTCGGCGATCCTCAAGATGGCCTCCACCCGGACCATCTACATGCAGAAGGCCGACGAGGCCAGGGCCACCGGGCGGGTGCTCGGCCTGCCACGCTGGGCGGTGGAGATCATCCCGACCCTGTCGCCGGGCATCGCGGTCTGGGACGTCAACGGCAACGTCCAGGTGGTGAAGCACATCATCACCGAGGCCGAACGGCCGCTGGTCTACACCGACCGCGCGATGACCGAGGACGCGGTGGCCGAACGGATCCGCGCCGAGCGGCAGCTGGAGGCCGAGCCGGGGGTCTGACCCCCCGGCCGGAACGACCCCGGCTCAGATCGCCGGGTGACCCTCGGGCAGCGGCGGCGGCGCCGGTGGGGTCTCCGGGGTGCCGGGCAGCCGCATGGTGGCGAGGGCGCCGGGACCACCGTCCCCGGCCGGGCCGAGCGAGACCTGACCGCCGCTGGCCTCCACGGTCTGCGCGACGATCGACAGGCCCAGCCCCGAGCCCGGCAGCTGCCGGGAGGACGGCGAGCGCCAGAACCGGTCGAAGACGTACTGCAGCTCCTCGGTGGGGATTCCCGGGCCGTGGTCGCGCACGGTCAGCTGGCCGCCGCGCAGCCGGACCTCGACCGGGGCGCCCGGCGGGCTGTACTTCACCGCGTTGTCCAGCAGGTTCATCACGGCCCGCTCCAGCGCGGCCGCGTCGGCCCGGACGTACCAGGGCTCCAGCTCGACCCGGAAGTCCAGCCCGGGCCCGCGCAGCTTGCCGCGTTCGACCGCCCGCGCGGCGATCTCGTGCATGGCGACGGTGGCCACGTTCTGGCCGGGGCGCGGCGAGTCCGGCTTGGAGAGCTGGAGCAGGTCGCCGATCAGCAGGGTCAGCTCCTGCATCTGCGCCTTCATGTTGCCGAGCAGCTTGGCGCGGGTGGCCGGCGGCAGCGGGCGGCCGGTCTGGTCGCTGCGGATCAGCAGGTCGACGTTGGTGCGCAGCGAGGTGAGCGGGGTGCGCAGCTCGTGGCCCGCGTCGGCGATCAGCCGGGTCTGCAGGTCACGGGAGTTGGCCAGCGCGGTGCTCATCGAGTTGAACGAGCTGGCCAACCGGGCGATCTCGTCGTTGCCGTGCACCGGGATGGTGGTGCCGACCTCCTCGGTGCGGGCGATGTGCTCCACCATCTCGGTGAGCTCGTGCACCGGCTTGAGCCCGGCGCGGGCGACCACCCGGCCGGTGAACCCGGCGCCGAGCGCGCCGAGCGCGGCGACGGCGACCAGCAGGAAGGCGAGGTCGCGCAGCGAGTGCTCGGTGCTGGTCAGCGAGATCGCGCTGAGCAGGATGACCGGGCCGGTGTTGGGGTCGTTGACCATCACCACCCGCACCTCGACCGGGATGCCGTTGACGAAGGTGCCGGAGCGGTAGGTGGCCTGGCCGGGGGAGTAGCCGACCGCGCTCAGGTCGGAGGGCTGGATGTTGATGCCCTGGGTGGAGTCGCCCAGGAGACAGACCGACGAGCCGTCCGGTGCGACCAACTGGGTACTGGCCTGGTCGGCCACCGACGGCGCGGGCGGTTTGCCGGCGGTGCCGCCGCCGGTCTGCGAGCCGCCGCCGGGCAGCCACGGCTTCACCGGGTGGGCCGCCGCGTTCGCCACGGCCGCCGCCTGGGCGGCGACCGGGTTGTCCCGGCAGAAGTCCCCCTTCGGCGTGGCGAAGATGCTGGGCTTCCGGGTCGCGGTGGCCAGGTTCTGCCTGACCTGGGTGTACAGCCGGTCCTTGAGCACGAACCAGCAGGCCACCGAGCAGAGCGCGATGGCCACCGCCACGGCGGCCGCCGTCAGGATGGCCAGCCGGCTGCGCAGTGAGCGGTCGTGGTACCAGCGGGAGACCCGCCCCCGTCGTCTTGTCTCCGTGGTCATGACTCTCAGGCCGCCGTGCCCGCGGGCGCGCGCAGGGCGTAGCCGACGCCGCGGACCGTCTGGATCAGGCGCGGCATGCCGCCCTGCTCGGTCTTGCGGCGCAGGTACATCACGTAGACGTCCAGCGAGTTGGAGGAGGGTTCGAAGTCGAAGCCCCAGACCGCCTTGAGGATCTGCTCGCGGGTGAGCACCTGGCGCGGGTGCGCCAGGAACATCTCCAGCAGCATGAACTCGGTCCGGGTCAGCTCGACCGGCCGGCCGTCCCGGGTGACCTCCCGGGTGGCGGTGTTCATCCGCAGGTCGGCGAAGGCGAGCACCTCGGAGTCGTCCTCGACCGCGGTGGCCCGGGCCGCGGCCTCGGCGGCGAGCGCGTTGCGCCGGAGCAGGGCGCGGACCCGGGCGAGCAGCTCGTCGAGTTCGAACGGCTTGGCGAGGTAGTCGTCCGCACCCACGTCCAGGCCGGTGACCCGGTCGCCGACGGCGTCCCGCGCGGTGAGCATCAGCACCGGCGCGGTGTCCCCGCGCGAGCGCATCCGGCGCACGGCCGTGAGGCCGTCCATCCGGGGCATCATGATGTCGAGCAGCACCAGGTCGGGCTTCTCGCGCTCGACGGCGTCCAGCGCCTCGTAGCCGTCGGTGGCGGTGCTGACCTCGTAGCCCTCGAAGGCGAGGCTGCTCTCCAGTGCGTCCCGCAGGGCGGGCTCGTCGTCGACCACGAGCAGGCGCGCTGGAGCGCCCGGCTGCTCGGCAGGAGTGCGGTCGTCGGCGGGAGGAGTCATCGGCGGTGGGCCCTCTCTTGTTTCGGAAGGGGTCTAGCCATTGTGCGGCGTGGGAGACGCTTACAGGGACTGACCGGCCTGCAACTTCGGCAGGACCTGCTTGACGGAGTTGATCGGGATGGCGAATCCGAGGCCGACGCTGCCGGCCTGGCCGGAGTCGCTGGAGCTGGAGCCGCTGCCCGAGTACATGGCGGAGTTGATCCCGATCACCTGGCCGTTGGCGTTGAGCAGCGGGCCGCCGGAGTTGCCGGGGTTGAGCGCGGCGTCGGTCTGCAGCGCCGAGTAGGTGGCGGTGTCCGCGGAGCTCCCGCCGGAACCGGCGCCGGACCCGCCGGAGCGGCCGCCGCCGTAGCCCGGGAAGCCGGGGAAGCTGGGGAAGCCGAACCCGCCGTTGCCGCGCGTGGTGGTCTCGTCGACCTGGACGCTGACCTGGCGGTTCTTGGCGCTGATGATGCCTGCGGTGACCGTGCCGGTGAGGCCGTCCGGGTTGCCGATGGCGACCACGGGGTCGCCGACCGCCATCGCGTCGGAGTCGCCGAGGACGGCCGGGGCGAGGCCGCTGGCGTTGTCCGCGGTGATCACCGCGACGTCCATCGACTTGTCGGTGCCGGTGACCTTGGCGGTGGTCTTGCTGCCGTCGTGGTAGGTGACGGTGATGCTGCCGCCCTGGTCGACGGCGCCCGCGATGACGTGGAAGTTGGTGAGGATCTGCCCGTTGGCGGTGAGGATCACGCCGGTGCCGGTGTCGGTGGCGTCCTCGGTCTGCACGACGATCTGGACCACGCTGGGGGAGACCGTGCTGGCGATGGCCGCGACGTCCGCGGTGCCGTCGGACTTGGCCGCCACCGGGGTGACCAGGGTGGTGGCCGCGGCGCTGGTGGTGCGGTGCGCGTCGCTGACCGCGGCGCCGGCCACCCCGCCGATCAGCGCGGAGACCGCGGCGACGGCGGTGACCAGGGCGAGCCTGCCGCGCAGGAAGCCGTTGCGGGCCGCGCGCCGGCCGGGGCCGGGGACGAAGCCGTCCGGGCCGGGCTGGCCGGCCGGGTCACCACCGCCCCAACCGGGCGGGGCGGGGGGCAGCGGCGGCGCCGGCGGCGGAGCGGAGTGGTAGCCGGCGCCCGCGTCCGGCGTGGAGAAGTCCTGGATGTACTGAGCGGTGGGCGCCCCGGCCGGCGTCGGCGGGAGGAGGTGCCCCGACTCATCTGCGGTAGTGCGGTACTGGTCGCTCATGGGACCCAAGTTCCGCCCGCAGGATGAGGATCCCATGAGAGCTGGGTCAGAACGGGCAGAGAAGCCCGTTGACTTCTCATAAGCAGGGGTTACTCTGCGCCCGGCCCGTCGCAGCCGCAGGAGCGTCGGATGACCAGGCGGGACGGGAACTGGCGGACCCGCTCGGTGTCCGAGCCGGGCACCATCAGCGAGTCGTCGAGCACCAGCTCCACCGCGGCCCGGGCCATCGCGTCCCGGTCGCTGGCCACCGTGGTCAGCGGCGGGTCGGCCAGCGCGGCCTCGGGCACGTCGTCGAAGCCGGCCACCGCGAGGTCCTCCGGCACCCGCAGGCCGACCTCGCGGGCCGCCCGGAGCAGGCCGATCGCCTGGTCGTCGGTCGAGCAGAAGATGGCCGGTGGCCGCTCGGGGGAGCGCAGCAGCTCCAACGCGACCCGGTACGCGCCGTAGCGGTTGAAGGGCGCGTCGAGCAGGTGGGGCTCGGTGGGCAGGCCGTGCGCCTCCATCGCGCGCTGCCAGCCCTCGATGTGGTCGATCACCGGGTCGCCGGGCGCGGGGGACTCCACCGGGCCGCCGAAGCAGACCACGTACGGGTGACCGTGCTCCTCCAGCAGGTGACGGACGGCGAGTTCGGCCCCGCCCACGTCATCGGTGACCACCGCGACGTCGTCGATCGCCTCGGGCCGGCGGTGCAGCAGCACCACCTTGGCGCCCTCCATCGCGGCGAACTCCTCGGCGGCGCGCTGCGAGGGGCCCTGGCTGACCAGGATCAGACCGGAGACCCGCATCCCGAGGAAGGCCCGGACGTAGTGCACCTCGCGGTCGTCCGCGTAGTCCGAGTTGCCGATCAGCACCAGCTTGCCGCGGTCGGAGGCGGCCCGTTCGACGGCGTGCGCCATCTCGGCGAAGAAGGGCTGCCGGGCGTCCGGCACGACCATGCCGATCAGGTTGGTCCGGCGGGAGGCCATCGCCTGCGCGACGCTGTTCGGCCGGTAGCCGAGCTGCTCGATCGCGGCGAGCACCTTCTCCTTGGTCGCGGGCGCGACGGGTCGCGGTCCGTCGTTGATGACATAGCTGACGACCGCGGTCGAGGTCCCAGCCAATCTGGCTACATCGTCGCGCGTCACCTTGGCCACGGGGGGAGTCTACGCGTGTCGGCCCAGTACCGGAGCGGCCGGGCCCGACGCCGTTCGGCCGGGCCCGGCGGGGTCAGCCCTCGCGGACCAGCGCGGGACCGTCCGGCTCCTCGACGGCGGCCCGCTCGGCCTTGTCGCCCTGGGAGGGCACGACGAAGCGGTAGCCCACGTTCCGGACGGTGCCGATCAGCTGCTCGTGCTCGACGCCGAGCTTGGCCCGCAGCCGGCGGACGTGCACGTCCACCGTGCGGGTGCCGCCGAAGTAGTCGTAGCCCCAGACCTCCTGCAGCAGCTGGGCCCGGGTGAAGACCCGGCCGGGGTGCTGGGCGAGGTACTTGAGCAGCTCGAACTCCTTGAAGGTGAGGTCGAGCACCCGGCCCTTGAGCTTGGCGGAGTAGGTCGCCTCGTCCACCGAGAGGTCGCCGTTGCGGATCTCCATCGGGCTGTCGTCGACCGCGACCTGCTGCTTGCGACCCGTCGCCAGCCGCAGCCGGGCCTCCACCTCGGCCGGGCCGGCGGTGTCCAGCAGCACGTCGTCGACGCCCCAGTCGGCGGTGACCGCGGCCAGGCCGCCCTCGGTGACCACCAGGATCAGCGGCGCGCTGACGCCGGTGGAGCGCAGCAGCTGGCAGAGGCTGCGGATCTGCGGGAGGTCGCGACGGCCGTCGACCAGTATCACGTCGGCGCTGGGCGTGTCGACGAGCGCCGAGCCCTCGGCCGGGGCGACCCGTACCTGGTGCAGCAGGAGCCCGAGGGCCGGCAGCACCTCCGCCGACGGCTGCAGCGCGTTGGTGAGCAGGAGGAGGGAGCTCATAACCCGGGTCGTCCCCTTTCCAACAACTGGACGGGTGGCCTACCACTCGCAAGGACTTCCGTATCGGGGTCCTGAAAGCACAAAAGGACCCGGGGGCGACTCTGCCCGGATCCCTTGACGGACCAGGATAGCCCACCGCACCCGCCCGGCGCAGGGCCGGCGGGCGTGATCAAGCTCGCGCCGGAGGCCCGTGCGCCCCGGCGCCGACCGGGCCGACCTGCGGGGTTCCCGGCCCGGGTGGGCCCCGGGCATCATGGAGCACGGCACCGACCGGCACCCTGGGTGCACACCTTCGAGAAGGGGCCGTCATGAACGCGACCACCGAACCGTCCCCCGGCCTTCGGCCGGGAGGTACCCCCATGGCCGTGGTGACCGGCACGATCCGCTACTGGGCCGCCGCCAAGGCGGAGGCCGGCGTGGCCGAGGAGCCGTACCGGGCCGCGACGCTGGCCGAGGCGCTGGCGCAGGCGCGCGGCCGGCACGTCGAGCGGCCGCGGTTCGCCCGGGTGCTCGGGATCTGCTCGTTCCTGGTGGACGGCGAGCCGGTGGGCGCCCGGGACCACGCCACGGTGGAGCTGACCGAGGGCGGCACGGTCGAGGTGCTGCCGCCCTTCGCCGGGGGCTGACGGTTCCGGTTCGGGTTCGGGCTCGGGTTCCGGCCGAGTTGCCGGCTGGAACCATGCCCATGGTCAGATCGTCGTACCACAGACAGTTGATGGCGTTGCTGACCATGGACGGAAGGACACTCCGATGCGGACCTTGATCAAAGCGGCCGTCGCCGTCCTGGTGCTCGGCGGGCTGCTGGGCGGGGCCGATCGGATCGCACTGTCGGTCGCCGAGGGCCAGGCCGCGGACCGGCTGGCGAACAAGCAGGGGATCAGCGGCCGCCCGTCGGTGACCATCGAGGGCTTCCCCTTCCTCACCCAGGTGATCGACAAGAAGTTCGACGACGTTCGGCTCTCGGCGGACTCGGTGAACGTCTCGGGTGCCGGTCAGACGGTCCAACTGAACGCCTTCTCCGCGCGGTTGAGCGGGGTTCAGGTGAACAGCGGTTACACCTCGGCGACGGTGGACTCCGGCACCGGGTCGGGCCGGCTGCCGTACCAGGAGGTGGAGCAGCTGCTCGGGCTCGGCTCCCAGGTCACCCTGGGGTACGGCGGGCCCGGGGAGCTCAAGGTCGGTTACCAGCTGATGGGGCAGACCCTGAGCGCCATGGTCAAGCTGCGGGTCAACGGCAACCAGGTGCAGGTGGCCGACGTGAGCGGGCTGGCCGGGGTGGGCGCGCTGCCGGGCCTCGGCGGGATGATCAGTTCGGCGGTGGACTCCAGGAGCTTCGCGCTGCAGGGGTTGCCGGTGGGTCTCGCGCTGAGCCAGGTGACGCCGGAGCCGGACGGGCTGGCGCTCTCGTTCCAGGGCAGCCATGTGCAGCTGGTCGGCACCTGAGGACCGGCGCGGACGGTCCCGCCTTCCCGCCGAGGGCGAAAGGCCAAGGGCGGCCCAAATCTCGCTATCTGGATGATTTCGTCTCGCGATTCGATACGTTGATGACAGGGTCGCGTCCGGCTCCCTAGCATCGTCCCCATGAAGCGACAGGCGGATCTCACGAAGCGGCGGGCGGTGGACCTCTGCCGCGTGGCCACCTGCCTGTGTCGAATGCGCTGATCGGCGGCCTGCTTCGGCAGAATTGACCCGCCGCACGCCCGCTCCCCGGCCTGAACAGGCGGTTTCCGTCTGCGGCCGTTCCGATGCACCGCCCGTTGGCACCGCCGGCCCCACCCGTCCCATTATCCGGACACCTGTTCGGAAAAGTGATACGAGCGCTCGGGGCCCCGCCGGGCACCCCACCTTCCGCCAACCGCCCCCGGATGGAGAACAGCACATGAGCCGCAGCGACGTCCTGGTCGACGCCGACTGGGTCCAGGCCCACCTGGACGACCCCAAGGTGGTCGTCGTCGAGGTCGACGAGGACACCTCCGCGTACGACAAGAACCACATCCGCAACGCCGTCCGGATCGACTGGAAGAAGGACCTCCAGGACCCGGTCCGCCGCGACTTCGTCGACCAGGCCGGCTTCGAGGCGCTGCTCAGCGCCAAGGGCATCGCCAACGACGACACCGTGGTGCTCTACGGCGGCAACAACAACTGGTTCGCCTCCTACGCCTTCTGGTACTTCAAGCTCTACGGCCACCGCGACGTCCGCCTGCTGGACGGCGGCCGCAAGAAGTGGGAGCTGGACTCGCGCGACCTGGTCGACGGCTCCGAGGTCCCGCAGCGCCCGGCCACCCGGTACCAGGCGCAGGCCCAGGACAGCTCGATCCGCGCCTTCCGCGACGACGTGATCGCCGCGATCGGCAGCAAGAACCTGGTCGACGTCCGCTCGCCCGACGAGTTCTCCGGCCGCCTGCTCGCCCCGGCCCACCTGCCGCAGGAGCAGTCGCAGCGCCCGGGCCACGTGCCGAGCGCCCGCAACATCCCGTGGTCGAAGAACGCCAACGACGACGGCACCTTCAAGTCGGACGAGGAGCTCAAGGAGCTCTACGCGTCCGAGGGCGTGGACCTGTCCAAGGAGACCATCGCCTACTGCCGGATCGGCGAGCGCTCCGCGCTCACCTGGTTCGTGCTGCACCAGCTGCTCGGCCAGAAGAACGTGAGGAACTACGACGGCTCCTGGACCGAGTACGGCAGCCTGGTCGGCGTGCCGATCGAGCTCGGCGCCAACTGAGCACCCGCAGTACCCGTAGGAAGGAGACCGAGACATGTGTGGTGCGAAGGCCGGCGGCCCGGATCTGGCAGGAGTTGACGTGGCGAGCGAGACGATCATCCAGGGCTCGGTGACCCGGAACGGCGAGCCGGTCAACGGCTACGTGCGGCTGCTCGACGAGCGGGGCGAGTTCACCGCCGAGGTGCCCACCTCGGCCACCGGGCAGTTCCGCTTCTTCGCGGCCCCGGGCAAGTGGACGGTGCGCGCGCTGGTGCCGGGCCGGTCGGTGGACCGCGTGGTGGTCGCCTCCCAGGGCGGCCAGGCCGAGGTGTCGATCGCGGTCTGACCCGCGTGCGCCCGCCCGGACGTCCCGAGAGCCCCTGCCGTCGGCGGGGGCTCTCGCCGTACCGTGGAAGGGTGCAGCAACGGCGCCGGCACGGCCTCTACTTCGCGATGATGGGCGTCTGCCTCGGGCTCTTCGTCCTGGCCTGGGGAGTCGTGCGGTTCTTCTCGGTGCCGGCCGCGATCGGGATGTGCCTCTTCGCGATGGTGATCCCGCCGCTGGCGGCGATCTTCGCCAACAAGCGGGACCCCGAGGACGACTGGTGGCGGGACCCGCGCTGGGACGACCCGCACTGGGAGCAGCCCGGCCACGACCGGGACAAGCCGGACCACGAGCCGCGCCAGTAGCGGCTCAGTAGACCAGGGCCTGCGTGTCGTCGGCCATGATCTCACTGAGGAAGACCTGAGCGCCCGCGATGCGGACACCGGGGACGGTGTCGGCCTGCTCGATGCCACGCCGCATCGCGCACTGGGTGCAGAGCGTGACCGTGCCGGCCGCCAGCACCGACTCCAGCAGCTCGGGCAGCGGCGCCGCGTGCGGCAGCTCGAACTCCGCTGCCCGGCCGGGCAGCGCGAACCAGGAGGACTCCCCGGTCAGCCAGAGCGAGACCGGGACCCCGCTGGCGACCGCGACCGCGGCGACGGTGAAGGCCTGCGAGCAGCGCTCGGGGGCGTCGGCTCCGGCGGTGACCTTGATGACGAGCTTCTTCGACACGTGCCAAACCCTATGCCCTGGCCCGCCCCGCCCCGCCCCGCCCCGCCCCGGCCCGCCCCGGCCCGCCCCGGGACGCCGCGACGCGGATTTCGGTCGAGTCCGGGCCTCACCGCGAACACCGGGGCGGTGCCGGATAGACTCGCGCCGTCATCGTCTGTCCGCTTACCTCCGCCCCCCGGGAGCGCCTCGTGTCCGGTCTCGAATGGTTCTTCGACAGCCTGCTGGCCCTGATGGCCGTGCTGATCGTCTGGTTCGCCGCCTTCTCCGTGATGAAGCTGTACCAGGGGCAGCGCTGACCCCTCCCGTACGGTTGAGGTAGCCAAAACGCCCCCGACTGCGACCAGGACCATGATCGAGATTCCCTCCGACCTCCACAAGGACGTCGTTTCGCTGGCCTTCCTCCTCGGCACATGGGAGGGGGCGGGCGTCTTCGACTTCCCCGGCTCCGAGAAGTGCAACTTCGGCCAGGAGATCGTCTTCCGGCACGACGGCCGCCCGTTCCTGGAGTTCCGGTCCCGTACCTGGGTGCTGAACAACGAGGGCGAGAAGGTCCGCCCGCTGGAGAACGAGCACGGCTTCTGGCGGATCACCAGCAACGCCCAGGGCACCAGCGGCGAGCGCGGGGTGGAGATCTCCATGGTGCGCGACGACGGCACGGTGGAGATCTGGTACGGCACCCTGGCGGACGGCAAGCCGCAGATCGACGTCGCCACCGACGCGGTCGCCCGGATCGAGGGCTCGGCGCCGTACAGCGGCGGCAAGCGGCTCTACGGCTTCGTCAACGAGCAACTGCTCTGGGTCGGCGAGAAGACCGCCCCCGAGGTCCCGCTGCGCCCGTACATGTCCGCGCAGCTCAAGAAGGTGCTCAGCCCGGCGCAGCTGATCAAGGACGTCAACGACCTGCCGGACGACGGGATCGCGTTCTTCCGCTGAGGACCGGTCGACCGTTCGCGCCGGCCCCCGCCGCACGTTGTCGTCCCTACACTGGTCCCAGGACCTCGACCTGGGCAGGGACGACAACGTGACGAACAACGGGACGGCCGCCTCGTCCGACTGGAAGGCCGATCTGCGCGAGCGCGGGTACCGGCTCACCCCGCAGCGGCAGCTGGTTCTGGAGGCGGTCGACGCGCTCGACCACGCCACCCCGGACGAGATCCTCGGCCAGGTCCGGCGGACCGCCAGCGGCGTCAACATCTCCACGGTCTACCGCACCCTGGAGCTGCTGGAGGAGCTCGGCCTGGTCTCGCACGCCCATCTGGGCCACGGCGCGCCCACCTACCACCTGGCCGGCCGGCACACCCACCTGCACCTGGTCTGCCGGGACTGCGAGAAGGTCACCGAGACCGACACCTCGATCGCCGCGCCGCTGATCGAGAGCCTGCGCGCCCAGCACGGCTTCGACACCGACCTCAAGCACTTCGCCATCTTCGGCCGCTGCGCCGACTGCACCGCCAAGCTCCCGCCGACCGGGTCGTAAGCTTGCGGGCATGAGGAGCCCGCTGCTGTCCCTGCCCGGTGCCGTCCCCGCCGAGGGGCCCGACGAGGGCGTCGCGGCCCACTACGGCGACCTCTTCCGCGAGCAGCGGGAGCTGGCGGCCGGCCGGGCCTTCACCGACCTCTCGCACCGCGGCGTGGTCACGGTCTCCGGTCCCGACCGGCTGAGCTGGCTGCACCTGCTGCTCACCCAGCACGTCAGCGAGCTGCCGCCGCGGCAGGCCACCGAGGCGCTGATCCTCTCCCCGCACGGGCACGTCGAGCACGCCCTCTACCTGGTCGACGACGGCACCACCACCTGGGTGCACGTCGAGCCCGGAACGCAGGGCGCGCTGATCGAGTACCTGCGCAAGATGCAGTTCATGTACCGGGTCGAAATCGCCGACGCCACCGAGGAGTTCGCGGTGGTGCACGTGCCCGCCGGGTCCACCGCGCCGGCCGACGGCGCCGCCGCGGTGCGCGAACTCCCGTACGGCCGTGACCTGTTCCTGCCGCGCGCCGAACTCGCCGAGCGAGCGGCCGAGTTGGGCTCGCCAGCCGGCATCTGGGGGTACGAGGCGCTGCGGATCGAGGCGCACCGGCCGCGGCTCGGCTTCGAGACCGACCACCGCACCATCCCGCACGAGGTGGACTGGCTGCGCACCGCCGTGCACCTGCAGAAGGGCTGCTACCGCGGCCAGGAGACGGTGGCCCGGGTGCACAACCTGGGCCGCCCGCCGCGCCGGCTGGTCTTCCTGCACCTGGACGGCACCGAGGAGGTGCTGCCCCCGCACGGCACCGAGGTCCGGCTCGCCGCGGACGGCCCGGACGGGCGGGCGCTGGGCTTCGTGACCTCCTCGGCCCGGCACTACGAGCTCGGCCCGATCGCGCTGGCGCTGGTCAAGCGGAACGTCCCGGTGGACGCGGTGCTGCGGGCCGGCGGGGTGCCGGCCTCGCAGGAGGTCGTGGTCGCGCCGTAGCGTCGCGCCGACCCGGCGTCAGACCTCCAGCAGCACGGTGAACGGTCCGTCGTTCACCAGCGAAACCTTCATGTCCGCGCCGAAACGGCCGGTCGCCACCGTCGCGCCGAGCGCGCGCAGCTGAGCCACCACCTCGTCGACCAGCGGCTCGGCGAGCGGTCCGGGGGCGGCGGCCTGCCAGGTGGGGCGGCGGCCCTTGCGGGCGTCGCCGTAGAGGGTGAACTGGCTGATCACCAGCAGCGGCGCGGCCAGGTCCGAGCAGGACAGCTCGGTGTCGCCGCCGTCGAAGAGCCGAAGTCCCCAGAGTTTGCGGGCCAGTTGGGCGGCCTGCTGCTCGGTGTCGTGATGGGTGACCCCGACCAGGACGCAGAGCCCCGGCCCGTCGATCGCGCCCACCTGTTCCCCGGCCACCGTCACCGAGGCCGCACTGACCCGCTGCACCACTGCTCGCATGCGCGCCATTCTGCCCTGGGCGCGCGGGCCGGTGGTACGCGCCGGCGGGGTGCGCCCCCAGTGGCCGGGCGGCCGCCGAACCTGGCGGCCGCTGCCGACTCATATCAGCCAGGCGGGTTCGCCAGACGGCCGTTCGGGTGCATCCACGCCGCACCGGCGCTCGGGGGGTGGCACGATTCGGGTCGGCACCGGGCCGCACCGGGCGCGATCGTCCGTTCCAGTCGATCGAACGCCCGTTTCGGCCCTGCTCGCCCGGGCGGGTGGCGCCGGTCGGCCGGGGGAACCCCGGGGGGCCGTCGGGCGTGCCAGAAGGGGGCGGGGCCGACAGGGCGGGACCAGGACGACGGCAGGTGGTTGGTCGATGGACACGAACAGGGTGCCGCGCGAGCCCGCACCGGCGGGGACCGCGCTGGAGGCACTGGGCCTCGACGAGCTGCGCACCCTGCGCAGGGACGCCCTGGAGCAGGAGGCCGACCTCTCCTACCTGCGCCGGCTGCTCCAGGGGCGGGTGGACATCCTGCGTGCCGAGCTCGACCGCCGCACCCTGGACCGTCGACTGTGCCCGGTCCGGCCGGACACCCTGCTGCACCGGTTGCCGCAGATCCTGGCCGACGCCCCCTCGCCGGTGCGCAGCTCGGCCCGGCACGTGACGCTCGGCCCGCCGCGCGGCGAGCAGTGCCGGGCGCAGGCGGACGCGTTGATGGGCGACGTCCAGCTGGCCGACCTCGCCGCGCACGCCTCCGCGGAGCTGCTGGCGGCGCTCGACCGGCTCACGGCGCACGAGCGCGAGGTCTCCGGGCGTCGTCAGCTTCTGCAGCGCACGGCGGACGGGTGCAGCGCGGAAATCACCCGGCGGTACCGTGAAGGGGAAGCGCGGGTCGACGACCTGCTCGCCGGCGGCCCGCTGCCCGACTGAGACCCGGGAGACGGTGGCCGCCGCTCCCTCCCTGCGTTACCGGAAGGCTGCCTCCCATGCCCGACTCCGCCGTTGTCCTGCCCGTCCTCGCCGAGGTGGTGCGCTCCGGGTTCACCGAAGGCCACCACCGGGGGTCGCTGGTGGTGCTCGCTCCCGACGGCTCGGTGGAGTTCGCCCTCGGCGAGCCCGAGCGGCCGGTCTTCCCGCGCTCGTGCAACAAGCCGTTCCAGGCGGTGGCCACACTGCGGGCCGGGCTGCCGATCGAGGGTGAGCTGCTGGCGCTGGCGGCGGCCAGCCACTCCGGAGAAACGTTTCACCTGGACGGTGTCCGGACCATCCTCGCCGGTGCCGGCCTGGACGAGCGGGCCCTGCAGACCCCGGCCGACCTCCCGCTCGACCTCACCGAGGCCGAGCGGTACCTGGCCGGCGGCGGCGCCCGGGCCTCGCTCACGATGAACTGCTCGGGCAAGCACGCCGCCTGGCTGGCCGCGAGCGTGGCCAACGGCTGGGAGACCGCGAGCTACCTCGACCCGGCCCACCCGATCCAGCGACTCGCCAAGGAGGCGCTGGAGGAGGCGTCCGGCGAGTCGATAGCCGCGGTCGGGACGGACGGCTGCGGCGCGCCGCTGCACGCCGTCTCGCTGGTCGGCCTGGCCCGTGGCTACCGCTCGCTGCTGCGGGCCGAGCCGGGCACCCCGCAGCGCCGGGTCGCCGACGCGATGCGCGCCCACCCGCAGTACGTGGCGGGCACCCGTCGTCCGGACACCTGGCTGATGCGGGCCGTGCCGGGCACGCTCGCCAAGATGGGCGCCGAGGCCGTCCAGGCGGTGGCGCTGCCGGACGGGCGGGCACTGGCCTTCAAGATCGACGATGGGAACGCGCGCGCCCTCGGGCCCGTGCTGGCCGCGGTGCTGCGCCGGATCGGGCTGGCCGACGAGGTGCTCGACCGGCTCGCCGCCGCCCCGCTGACCGGCGGCAACGCGGTGGTCGGGGAGATCCGCGCGGCGTTCTGACGATCAGCCGCCGGACGCGCCGGAGGCCGGGGCCGGGGAGTGACCCCCGGCCCCGGCCTCCGGGCCAGCTGCCGTCAGAACGCCTCGAAAGAACGAGAACGACTCAGCCGGGCGGTGCTCAGTGAGCCTCGCCGGACTCCTGCAGGCGCTTGATCGAAGCGGTGATCTCGGCCTCGGCCTCCAGGCGGCCGACCCACGCGGCACCCTCGACCGACTTGCCGGGCTCGAGGTCCTTGTAGACCTCGAAGAAGTGCTGGATCTCCAGGCGGTCGAACTCCGACACGTGGTGGATGTCGCGCAGGTGCTCCCAGCGCGGGTCGGTCGCCGGGACGCAGAGCAGCTTGTCGTCGCCGCCGGCCTCGTCGGTCATCTGGAACATGCCGATCGCGCGGCACTTGATGAGGCAGCCGGGGAAGGTCGGCTCGTCCAGGATGACCAGCGCGTCCAGCGGGTCGCCGTCCTCGCCGAGAGTGCCCTCGACGAAGCCGTAGTCGGCCGGGTAGCGGGTCGAGGTGAAGAGCATCCGGTCCAGACGGAGGCGACCGGTCTCATGGTCGACCTCGTACTTGTTGCGGGAGCCCTTCGGGATCTCGATGGTGACGTCGAACTCCAACGGTTCCTCCAAGGTAGGGACTGACAGAATCCAAGTGTCTCCTACGTGGGGGAGTGCTGTGGAAAGGGGCCGGCGGGTGGCAGGGGCTGGGGCGGCGACGGACGGCCGGGAGCGGGTCGGCGGGCAGCCGCGGGGCGGGGTCGCGGCGGCGCTGGCGGTGCTGCTGGTCGCCGCGGCGCCGGGGCCGGCTGCCGCCTCCTCGTCCGCGGGGGCGGCCGCGGCGGGCGGAGGTACGCAGCCCGCGCCCGCGCCGCCGGTGCTCCTGCCCGCCGTGCTGGCCGGCCCCGGGACGGTCCCCAGCACGCCGGGGCTGCGGGCGGCGCTCGGTCCGCTGCTGCAGGACAAGGCGCTCGGCACGCTGGACTTCGCGATCTCCGACGGCGGCACCGGCCGGCTGCTGCTCGGCTCGGGGGAGACCCAGCCCGCCACTCCCGCCTCCACCACCAAGCTGGCCACCGCGACGGCCGCGCTCAGCCTGCTGCCGGCCGACGCCCGGATCACCACCAAGGTGGTCCGCGGCACCGGGCCCGGCGACATCGTGCTGGTCGGCGGCGGTGACCCGACACTCACCTCGCTGCCCGTCGACCAGGTCCGGATCGGCGGGCAGCCGGTCGGCGCCGACACCGCGCCCGCGTCGTTGGGTGCGCTGGCCCGGCAGACCGCGGCCGCGCTGGAGGCGGCCGGTACCACCACCGTCCACCTCGGCTACGACACCTCGCTCTACACCGGGACGCCCTGGCACAAGTACTACGACGCCACCAACATCGCCGCCGTCACGCCGCTGATGGCGGACGAGGGCCGGGTCGATCCGCGCTCCCAGGACGACGCGCCGCAGCGGGTGGCCGACCCGGCGGCCCAGGCGGCCGGGGACTTCGCCACCGCCCTGGCCGGCCAGGGCATCACGGTGGCCGGTCCGCCGGTGCCGGCGGGCGCCCCGGCGGGCTCCGGGCCGACGGTGGCCGCGCCGGTGGCCGCCGGCACCGGGAGCAGCGCCGTGCTCGGGCAGGTGACCTCGCCGACGTTGGCCCGGCTGATCGAGCGGATGCTCACCGCCTCGGACAACACGCTGGCCGAGGCGGTGGCCCGGCAGGTGGCGCTGGCCGCGTACCAGCCCGCGAGCTTCGACGGCGCGGCCGCCGCGGTCACCCGGACGCTGGCCGCCTTGGGCGTCCCGATGGCGGGCGTGTCACTCAACGACGGCAGCGGGCTGAACGTCCAGAACACCGTCCCGCCGCTGGTCCTGGCCGACCTGCTGGCGCTGGCCGCCTCGCCCGCCCACCCCGAGCTGCGCCCGCTGCTGACCGCGCTGCCGATCGCGGGCTTCACCGGCACGCTGGAGCAGCGCTTCACCGCGGCCCAGGGCTCGGCGGCCGGCGCCGGCGTCGTCCGTGCCAAGACCGGCAGCCTCAGCGGGGTGAACACGCTGGCCGGCACGGTGGTCGACGCGGACGGCCGGCTGCTGGTCTTCGCCCTGATGACCAGGACCCCGGCCGACGCCGCCAACGCCCGCGCCGCGGTGGACCGCATCGTCGCCCGCCTGACCACGTGCGGCTGCGGGTAGCGGGCACGCCGGGCAGCCGTCCACCCCACGACCCGCCCCCGCCCCCGGCCGGACCCGGTGGCCGGCCCCGGCCCGACGGCTGCCGGGGGCGGTCCGGAGCACGTACCGTGAGGGCATGACGAGCGCGAGCAGCGGTTCAGACATGGTCGACTGGAATCTCGCGGTCGCGACCGCGACCCGGCTGGTCCGTCCGGGCCCGCAGGTGACCCGGGACGAGGCGCGCACCGTGGTGGCCGAGCTGCGCCGGCACGCGCTGGCCGCCGAGGGCGCGGTGCGCGAGTACACCGGGATGCGCTCCACCAGCCTGGCCGACGGCGGCGCCGCGCCGGTCCTGGTGGTGGACCGGGCGGGCTGGGTGCGGGCCAACGTCGCGGGCTTCCGCGCGGTGATCGGGCCGCTGACCCGGAAGCTGGCCGCCCGCCGGGCCGACACCCCGGGCGGCGCGGTGCTCGGCACGGTCGGCGAGAAGGTCACCGGGGTCGAGGTGGGCGCGGTGCTGGCGCTGCTGGCCGGCAAGGTGCTCGGTCAGTACGAGACCTTCGCCGAGACCGGGACCGAGCCCGCCGGCACGCTGACCGTCCCCGACACCCCCGCCGACTTCCTCGACGATCCGCGGCCCGGCAGCGCCCCCGCCGGCCCGGGCCGGCTGCTGCTGGTCGCGCCGAACATCGTCCAGGTCGAGCGCGAGCTGGACGTCGATCCGCACGACTTCCGGCTCTGGGTCTGCCTGCACGAGGAGGCCCACCGCACCCAGTTCAGCGCCGTGCCATGGCTGCGCGACCACGTGCAGTCCGAGGTGCAGGCCTTCCTGGCGGAGACCGACGTGGAGCCGATCGCGCTGCTGGAGCGGCTGCGCGAGGTGCTGTCGCCGGCCGACCGGTCGCGGTCGGACGCGGACGCCCCGCAGACCGCCCCCGAGCCGCGCACCACCCTGCTCGACGTGGTCCAGACGCCCAACCAGCGGGAGATCCTGAGCCGGCTGACCGCCGTGATGTCGCTGCTGGAGGGCCACGCCGACGTGGTGATGGACGGCGTCGGCCCGGCCGTGGTGCCGAGCGTGGCCGAGATCCGGGAGAAGTTCCAGCGCCGCCGCGACCGTGGCGCCAACCGGCTCGACCTGGTGCTGCGCAAGCTGCTCGGAATGGACGCCAAGCTGCGTCAGTACCAGGACGGCGCGGCCTTCGTGCGCGGCGTGGTGGACCGGATCGGGATGGACGGTTTCAACCGGGTGTGGACCTCGCCGAACACCCTCCCGACCAAGGAGGAGATCCACAACCCGGCCGCCTGGGTGGCCCGAGTCGGACACCAGTCCTAGTCGGAGCCCCCGGACGAGTGAAGCGTTGTGGCGCTGAAACGTTTCTCCATTCACCCGTCCGTGGGACGGTGGTCGTACCGGTGGCGCGGGTGGCTCGGCCAGTGCTCCCTTTCTGCGACGATCTGTGAGCACTCGGTCACGGGTCGCCATCGGATCCCCTGGTCACCCGCCCGTCCTCCCCCGACAGAGGAGCTGCTCCACCGTGGGCCCACACCCCGCCGTCGCGGCGATACGCCTGGCCGTCCGCCGCGCTCTGATGGACCTCGCGGCCGAGGCCGCCGAGGCCGGTACCGCCCTCACCGCGCCCGCCGCCCGGCCCGCGCCCCCCGCCGTGGCCGCCCTCGCGCCGACCGCCGCCCCCGCCACCGTGCTGATCGGCAACGCCCGCCGCCACCCCTCCGGCCTGCCGCGCACCCCCGCCGCACCCGGCTCCCCGCTGGTACTGGTCGCCGTCAGCGGCGGCGCCGACTCCATGGCGCTCGCCACCGCCACCGCCTTCGAGGCCCCCAAGCTCGGCCTGCGGGTCGGCGCGGTCACCGTCGACCACGGGCTGCAGGACGGCTCCGCCGACCGCGCCCGGCAGGTCGCCGAGCGGCTGCGGGCGCTCGGCCTGGACCCGGTGGAGGCCGTCCCGGTCCGGGTCGGCCGGCAGGGCGGCCCGGAGGCCGCCGCCCGGGACGCCCGCTACGCCGCGCTGGACGAGGCCGCCGAGCGGCACCAGGCGCTGGCCGTCTTCCTCGGCCACACCCGGGACGACCAGGCGGAGACCGTGCTGCTCGGGCTGGCCCGCGGCTCGGGCGCCCGTTCACTGGCCGGGATGCCCGCGCAGAAGGGCCGCTACCGCCGCCCGCTGCTCGACCTGGACCGCGCGGCCACCCGGCAGGCCTGCACCGCGCAGGCGATCCCGGTCTGGGACGACCCGCACAACTTCGACGCCGCCTACACCCGCGCCCGGGTCCGGCACGAGGTGCTGCCGGTGCTGGAGAAACACCTCGGCGGCGGCGTGGTCGAGGCGCTGGCCCGGACCGCCCGGCTGTTCCGCGACGACGCGGACGCCCTCGACCAGTGGGCCGCGCTCGCCGAGAAGGACCTCTACCGGAGTGATCCGCGCGACAGTGCGGGCATCCTGGACGCCGGTCGGCTGGCCGAGTTGCCGCCCGCCGTGCGCCGCCGGGTACTGCGCCGGGCCGCGCTGCGCACGGGCTGCCCGGCCGGTGACCTGTTCGCGCGCCACCTGGAGACGGTCGACCAGCTGATCACCGGCTGGCGCGGTCAGGGGCCGCTGCACCTACCCGGGGGCGTCGAGGTCACCCGGCGGTGTGGCAACCTGGTGTTTCGGCGCCAGGGCGACTGACGCCGGCACAGGACCACGAACACTTGAGGACGTACTCCCGGTGGACGAGAACGACATGGGCACCGACCTGGCGAAGGTGCTCGTCAGCAAGGACGAGATCGACGCCAAGCTCGCTGAGCTGGCCGAGCGGATCGACCGGGACTACGCCGGGAAGGACCTGCTGATCGTCGGCGTCCTCAAGGGCGCCGTGATGGTCATGGCGGACCTCGCCCGGGCCCTGCACACCCAGGTGACCATGGACTGGATGGCCGTCTCCTCCTACGGGATGGGCACCAAGTCCTCCGGTGTGGTGCGGATCCTCAAGGACCTCGACACCGACATCGCCGGCCGGCACGTGCTGATCGTCGAGGACATCATCGACTCCGGTCTGACGCTGTCCTGGCTGCTCGGCAACCTGGGCTCGCGTGGCCCGGCCTCGCTGGAGGTCTGCACCCTGCTGCGCAAGCCGGACGCCGCGAAGGTCGAGATCGACGTCAAGTACGCCGGCTTCGACATCCCCAACGAGTTCGTCGTGGGATACGGGCTGGACTTCCAGGAGAAGCTCCGCAACCTGCCGTTCATCGGTACGCTCGCCCCACACGTGTACGGCGGCTGAGCCCAGCAGTCGAGGACCGGGGGGAACAGTCCGCCGACTTCACCCGTTGGAGTCGGCGGATGGACAACTCCATAGACCGCAGCGTCACGCTTCCGCAGAGCGGGGGGTGCCTGCTGTACGGTCAAATTACCCGCTCTTCGTACGACTCACAGCCGACCCGGAGCGGGGTGCAACGAGCGCACATACCGGATTGCGCCGCCGGCCCGAGGCCGAGCAGCGCTGTTGAGTGGCAGGAGGGACGGGGCGGCAACGCCCCGCATGGATGGACGTCAAGCGATACTTCCGCGCGCCGATCGCATGGATCCTCCTGGCAGTCGTCGCCGTCATTGTGCTGATGCAGGTCGTTTCGGACTCGAACGGCTACAAGACGGTGGACACCGGCCAGGTGGTGGCGGCGATCGACGCTGGCCAGGTGAAGCAGGCCCAGCTCACCACCGGTGACTCGAACACCGTCAAGATCGAGCTGAAGCCCGGCGAGACCCTCACCAGTGCCGGTTCGGGTGGCAAGAGCCCGTCCGGCAGCAAGTTCGAGGCCTCGTACCTCAGTGACCAGGGCCAGGGTCAGACCATTGCCGCCAAGCTGCAGACGCAGGTGGAGAACGGCACCCTGCCGCAGGGCTACACGATCAGCCCCGAGAAGCAGTCGACCTTCGTCAGCCTGCTGCTGTCGATGCTGCCGATCGTGGTCATCGTGCTGGTCTTCCTGTTCCTGATGAACCAGATGCAGGGCGGCGGCTCCCGGGTCATGCAGTTCGGCAAGTCCAAGGCCAAGCTGCTCACCAAGGACACCCCGAAGACCACCTTCGCGGACGTCGCGGGTGCGGACGAGGCCGTCGAGGAGCTCCACGAGATCAAGGAGTTCCTGCAGGAGCCGGCCAAGTTCCAGGCGGTCGGCGCCAAGATCCCCAAGGGCGTGCTGCTCTACGGGCCGCCCGGTACCGGTAAGACCCTGCTGGCCCGGGCCGTGGCCGGCGAGGCCGGGGTGCCGTTCTACTCGATCTCCGGTTCGGACTTCGTCGAGATGTTCGTCGGTGTCGGCGCCAGCCGGGTCCGCGACCTCTTCGAGCAGGCCAAGGCGAACGCCCCGGCGATCGTCTTCGTCGACGAGATCGACGCCGTCGGCCGGCACCGTGGCGCGGGCCTCGGTGGCGGTCACGACGAGCGCGAGCAGACCCTCAACCAGCTGCTGGTCGAGATGGACGGCTTCGACGTCAAGGGCGGCGTGATCCTGATCGCGGCGACCAACCGGCCGGACATCCTGGACCCGGCGCTGCTGCGCCCGGGCCGCTTCGACCGGCAGATCGCGGTCGAGCGCCCCGACCTGCAGGGCCGACTGGACATCCTCAAGGTGCACCAGAAGGGCAAGCCGATCGCGCCGGACGTCGACCTGTCGGCCGTCGCCAAGCGCACCCCCGGCTTCACCGGTGCCGACCTGTCGAACGTCCTCAACGAGGCGGCGCTGCTGACGGCCCGCTCGGACAAGAAGCTGATCGACAACGGCATCCTGGACGAGGCGATCGACCGCGTCGTGGCGGGTCCGCAGAAGCGCACGCGGATCATGTCCGACAAGGAGAAGAAGATCACCGCGTACCACGAGGGCGGTCACGCCCTGGTCGCGGCGGCCTCGCCGAACGCCGACCCGGTGCACAAGATCACCATCCTGTCCCGTGGTCGGGCTCTCGGCTACACCATGGTGCTGCCGGACGAGGACAAGTACTCCACCACCCGCAACGAGATGCTCGACCAGCTGGCCTACATGCTGGGCGGCCGCGCGGCGGAGGAGCTGGTCTTCCACGACCCGACCACCGGCGCCTCGAACGACATCGAGAAGGCCACCGCCACCGCCCGGGCCATGGTCACCCAGTACGGCATGACCGAGCGGCTCGGCGCGATCAAGTTCGGCACGGACAACTCCGAGCCGTTCCTGGGCCGCGAGATGGGTCACCAGCGCGACTACTCGGAAGAGGTCGCCGGGCTGGTGGACGAAGAGGTCAAGAAGCTGATCGAGAACGCCCACAACGAGGCCTGGGAGATCCTGGTCGAGAACCGGGACGTGCTCGACAACCTGGTCCTGGAGCTCCTGGAGAAGGAGACCCTGAACAAGGAGCAGATCGCCGAGATCTTCGCCCCCGTGGTGAAGCGCCCGGCCCGCCCGGCCTGGACGGGTTCGGCCCGCCGCACCCCGTCCACCCGGCCGCCGGTGCAGTCGCCGAAGGAGCTGGCGCTCACCAACGGCGCCGCCGCCTCGGTGGACGCCGCTCCGGTGGACATCGTGAAGCTGCCCCCGGCCACCGGGGAGTCGGCTGAGAGCTGAGCCCCCGGCCCCCGCGGGCCGTACGGAATGGATGCCGCGTCACCCGGGTTTGTACCCTGGAGGCGCGGCATCCGTGCTGCTCAGCCCTTTCCCTCCCAGCACAAGCGAGGCTCGCATGATCGACCCGGTGACCTTCGAGGCCGTCGGCGCGGCGAAGGATTTCGACGAGAAGCGGGCCGAGAACGCGGTCCGCGAGCTGCTGCTGGCCATCGGGGAGGATCCGGACCGGGACGGGCTGCGCGACACGCCGGCCCGGGTGGCGCGGGCCTACAAGGAGATCTTCGCCGGCCTCTGGCAGACCCCGGAGGAGGTGCTGACCACCACCTTCGACCTCGGCCACGACGAGATGGTGCTGGTCCGGGACATCGAGGTGGTGTCCTGCTGCGAGCACCACCTGCTGCCGTTCCACGGGGTGGCGCACGTCGGCTACATCCCGGCCGTCAGCGGCAAGATCACCGGACTCTCCAAGCTGGCCCGGCTGGTCGACGTCTACGCCCGCCGCCCCCAGGTGCAGGAACGGTTGACCACCCAGATCGCCGACTCGCTGATGCGGATCCTGGAGCCGCGCGGGGCCATCGTGGTGATCGAGGCCGAGCACATGTGCATGTCGGTGCGCGGGATCCGCAAGCCCGGCGCGAAGACCATGACCTCCGCGGTGCGCGGCCAGCTTCGCGACGCGGCCACCCGGGCCGAGGCGATGGGCCTGATCATCGGCCGCTGACCCGCGGTCAGTCGCGCGGCTCGCGGTCCGGCGGCGGCGCCAGGTGGTCGCTGATCCACTCCAGCGAGGCGGGCAGTTCGCGGCGCCAGGTGTCGAAGCTGTGGCCGCCGTCGGGCAGGAAGAGCGAGTCGACGGTGAGTTCGGAGTGCGCCGCGGTCACCTGCTTGGCGGTGTTCAGGAAGTCCTGGCTGGACTGGTAGTCGTCCTCGGTCCGGGTGCTCACCACCAGCAGGTTGGCCTTGGGCACCGGCAGGTTCTGCAGCCGCCAGGCCAGGTCGTACTGCTGGGCCAGCTCCTGGTTGCCGCCGAACAGGTCGCCGCTGTTCCACTGGTCGGGCACCATGTGGTATTCGGCGTGCAGTCCGGCCGCCGAGCGGTAGGCGTCGGGGTAGCGCAGCGCCAGTCGCAGCGCGCAGCTGCCGCCGGTCGAGTAGCCGAGCACCCCCCAGGAGTCGGCGGAGTGGCTCACCCGGTAGGCCGAGCGCAGTGCGGCCGGCACGTCCTTGGCGAACCAGGTCTCGGTCTGCGGGCCGTTCGGGACGTCCACGCACTCGGTGTCGCGCGGCGCGGCGACCGTGGGTCGGGCCATCACCACGATGGTCGGCGCCATCTTGCCGGTGCGCTGGAGCTCCCAGGCGGTCTGCGGGGTGTGCAGCTCGGAGATCAGGTGGAGGGAGGGGCCGGGGTAGCCGGCCAGCGTGAGCAGGACCGGGAAGCGCTCGCGGGCGTACTTGGGATTGAAGTACTCGGGTGGCAGATAGATGAACATCTGGTCGGACAGGCCGGAGGCCTTGCCGGTCACCCGGATGGAGTCCACCCGTCCGACCTCCTCGGGTTTTCCCTGCGGCAGGTCGGTCACCGTCTCCAGGCCGCCCTCGGTGGTCGGCTGGACCAGCGTGTCGCTCTTCGGCGGCCCGGCCTTGGCGCCGGAGCCCACCGGGGCCAGCGCCAGTTGGCTGCGGCCGGGCCGCAGCAGGTCGTCCCACGAGGTGTAGAAGCCGTAGGCGTTGTTCAGGCTCAGCGCGCAGACGGACAGCACGGCCAGCTGGCTCACCGTCAGCAGGCCCAGCCGGCCGAGCACCGGCAGCGGGCGTTGCGGGGCCAGCCTGGGCCAGCACCAGAGCGTGCCCAGCAGAGCCAGCACGGCGACGATGATCAGGGTGAACACCAGTCCGCTGCTGGTGAGTTCCATGGCGAGGGCCTCCCCCTGCGCGGTGGCGGCAATACTGTCGGTCCATCATCCGAGACCACCTCAGTCGCGGCCACCGGAGCTGCTCCGCTCCCGACGTCCGGGGCAACGCCCGGGGAACGGCTCCCGGCACGGGTGCGGGCGGCCACCGCGAGGCGGCTTCACCCACAGGAACCAAGGCTCTAGAATTCGGCGTCGCAGTTCCCACAGGGCCTGGCAGGCTCTGCCCGGCGGGGACGAAAGCGCCCGGATCAATGGATTACCCGCTCTTGACGTTCGTGTTGTCAAGGTAAGGAATAAGCATGAAGGACCATCACGGCTCATCCCACAGGGTGACCGTTCCCTCCTCGACTGCCCCTACGCTGAACTTCCATGAGCGTTCCCGTGTCCGCTGATCCGTCCCCCACCACCCGCCGTGGCGGGCTCAAGACGACGCTGCGTACCCAAGCCGCCGCCGTGCCCCGGGCGTGGCTCCCGGGCGCGGCCGGCTACGCCTGCCTGCTGATCGGTCTGGTCGACATCGCCAGCGCGATCTTCCCGCGGCTGCGCCGTACCCGGGTGCACTCCTGGGCCGGCCAGCTCCCGGGCACCACCACCACGCTGGCCGCGGCCGGCACCCTGGTGGTCGGCATCCTGCTGGTGCTGCTGGCGCACGCGCTGCGCCGGCGCAAGCGCCGGGCCTGGCGGATGGTCTGCGTGCTGCTGCCGGTCAGCGCCGCGCTGCACCTGGTGCGCTGGCACCAGATCGGTCCGGCCGTGGTCGGGCTCGGCCTCTTCGCCGTGGTGCTGGTGCACCGCCGCGAGTTCTACGCCGAGGCCGACCCGCGGACCCGCTGGCGGGCGCTGCTCAACCTGGTCGTGATGGGTGCCATCAGCGTCGGGCTCGGGCTGCTGATCGTCAGCGCCCACCCGGACTCGGAGATGGGCAACCCGACCATGCTGGAGCGGCTGCAGGAGACCATCTGGGGTCTCTTCGGCTTCGACGGCCCGGTCGACTACCGCACCGAGCGGACCGGCGACCTGGTGGCGTACTCGCTGGCCGCGCTCGGCCTGCTCACCGCCTTCAGCAGCGCCTGGCTGGCGCTGCGCCCGGGCAAGCCGGAGCCGGTGCTGACCGCCGAGGACGAGGCCAAGGTGCGCGCGCTGCTGGCGCGGCACGGTGACCGCGACTCGCTGGGCTACTTCGCGCTGCGCCGGGACAAGAGCGTGCTCTTCTCGCCGACCGGCAAGGCGGCGATCTCCTACCGGGTGATCTCCGGCGTGATGCTCGCCTCCGGCGACCCGGTCGGTGACGTGGAAGCCTGGCCGGGCGCGATCAAGACCTTCATGGCGCAGGCCCGCGAGCACGCCTGGGTGCCGGCCGTGATGGGCTGCAGTGAGGTCGGCGGCGAGGTGTGGACCCGGGAGGCCGGGCTGGACGCGCTGGAGCTGGGCGACGAGGCGATCGTGGACGCCAGCACCTTCTCGCTGGCCGGCCGGGCGATGCGCAACGTCCGCCAGATGGTCAAGCGGATCGAGCGCAACGGCTACTCCTGCCAGGTCCGCCGGGTGTCCGAGCTGAGCCTGGAGGAGAAGCGGCGGATCGCCGACGCCGCCGCGCGCTGGCGCGGCACCGACACCGAGCGCGGCTTCTCGATGGCGCTCGGCCGGTTCGGCGACCCGGGCGACGACGACTGCGTGGTGGTCACCGCGCACAAGGCCCCGGAGGAGGGGGAGCCCTCGGGTGGCGCCGCCGACGACCTCAAGGCGGTGCTGCACTTCGTGCCCTGGGGGCCGGACGGCATCTCGCTGGAGCTGATGCGCCGCGACCGGACCGCCGACCCGGGCCTCAACGAGCTGCTGATCGTGGCGGCGCTGCAGGCCGTGCCGGCGATGGGCGTGCGGCGGGTGTCGCTGAACTTCGCGATGTTCCGCTCGGCGCTGGCCCGCGGTGAGCGGATCGGCGCGGGGCCGGTGCTGCGGGCCTGGCGCGGGCTGCTGGTCTTCCTGTCGCGCTGGTTCCAGATCGAGTCGCTGTACAAGTTCAACGCGAAGTTCCAGCCGGAGTGGGAGCCGCGGTTCCTGGTCTACCCGAGCACCCGGGACCTGCCCCGGATCGGCTTCGCCGCGATGCAGGCGGAGGCCTTCATCACGCTCGGGATGCCGCGGTTCGGCCGCAAGCGCCAGCGGCAGGGGCTGATGCCGACCCCGGCGAACGGCTCGGAGGTCGCGCCGGCCGCGTGAGCCGCGGAGCTGGTCCGGCCCGGAGGCCGGGCGGTGGGCGGGCCGATAATGGGCCCATGAGCAACCCACTGCCCGGCCTCCCGCATTTCGACCGCTGCGCTGTGATGGGCGTCGTCAACGTCACGCCCGACTCGTTCTCGGACGGCGGGCTCTGGCTGGAGCCGAAGGCCGCGGTGGTGCACGGTCTGGAGCTGGTGGCCCGGGGCGCCGACCTGGTGGACGTCGGGGGCGAGTCCACCCGTCCCGGGGCGCGGCGGGTCACCGAGGAGGAGGAGCTGCGCCGGGTGCTGCCGGTGGTCCGCGAGCTGGCAGCGGCCGGGGTCGTGGTCTCGGTGGACACCATGCGGGCCAGGGTGGCCGAGCGGGCGCTGGCGGCCGGCGCCCGGCTGGTGAACGACGTCTCGGGCGGGCTGGCCGACCCGGCGATGGCCCGGGTGGTGGCCGACTCCGGGGCGCCGTTCGTGGTGATGCACTGGCGCGGGCAGTCGGTCGACATGGAGCGCATGGCGGTCTACCGGGACGTGGTGGCCGACGTGGTGGCCGAGCTGGCCGAGCGGATGGGCGCGCTGCTGGCCGCCGGCGTCAAGGAGGAGCAGCTGATCCTCGACCCCGGGCTGGGCTTCGCCAAGACCAGCGAGCACAACTGGGCGCTGCTCGGAGGTTTGGACGCGCTGACCGCCTTGGGGCGACCCGTGCTGGTCGCGGCATCGCGCAAGCGCTTCCTGGGTACGCTGCTCGCCAACCCGGAAACCGGGGAGCCGCGGCCGGCCCGGCAGCGTGACGACGCGACGGCGGCGGTCTCGGTGCTGTCGGCGCGGGCCGGCGCCTGGGCCGTGCGGGTGCACGATGTGGCGGGGACGGCGGACGCCGTACGGGTAGTGGCGGCCTGGCGGGCCGCCGGGCCGAGCTGAGCCTTACGGGAGTGGGTGGTGGCGTGGCAGGTGACGGCGCGTTGAGCAACGGAGCGGCGGCGGGCTCGCTGGAGGCGGACCGGGAGGCCGTTCTGGCGGCCAACCGGCGCCTCTACGAGGCCCTGGAGACCGGCGACCTGGAGGCCGTCGAGGACGTCTGGCTGTCCGCGGCCGACGCCGACGACAAGCACGGGGTGGTCTGCGTCCACCCGGGCTGGCCGGTGCTGCGCGGGCGGGCCCAGGTCACCCGCTCGTACATGCTGATCATGATGAACACGGAGTACATCCAGTTCTTCCTGACCGACGTCGAGGTCGAGGTGCAGGGCGATGTGGCACTTGTCACCTGCACCGAGAACATCCTCTCCGGCGGCGAGGCCGAGGAGGAGGGCGAGCTGGGTCCGCTGATCGGCGGCAAGGTCGTCTCCAGCAACCTCTTCCGGCGCACCGCGGCCGGTTGGCGGCTCTGGTCGCACCATGGCTCCCCCGTGCTGACCAGCGGAGATGACGAGGAAGAGGACTGAGTCGCGGGTTTGCCGAGCGGCTCGGCGGGAATGTCCCGTCGGTCACCCAAGGTTCACCCCTGCGCGTCGCCGTGCCCGGCGTGGCGGTCACGGCGGGCGGGTAGGAGCGCTCCAACCCCGGCGCCGATTTGTTATGAGTCGCGGGTATGTTCGACGGACGACGGGCGAGGGCGCCTGCCGTTCCACGATCGGGAGCAGTGATTCAGTTGCTGGACCGCGTCACCCTGCGGGGCCTGCGTGCCCGCGGCCACCACGGCGTGTTCGAACGCGAGCGGCTCGAGGGCCAGACCTTCGTGGTCGACCTTGTGCTCTACTTGGACACCCGACCCGCCGCATCCGGCGACGACCTCACCCGCACGGCCCACTACGGGATCGTGGCCGAGGAGGTCACCGCGATCATCGCCGGCGAGCCGGTGGACCTGATCGAGACCCTGGCCCAGCGAATCGCCGACCAGTGCCTCAAGCACTCGGCGGTCGAAGAGGTCGAGGTCACCGTGCACAAGCCGGACGCACCGATCACGGTGCCGTTCGACGATGTGACCATCACCATCCACCGGGGCCGCGAATGACCGTCCGGTTCCGGTCCCCCCGGGAGGCGTGTCAGAGCGCGCTTCCGACGCAGTGTCCGATCGCTCCAGCCGCAGAGGGAACCCGATGAGCACCAGCGACCCGACCGCCCAGCCGACCGCCTTCGACCTGGAGCACCGGCTCGACAGCGTCGACTCCACCCTGCAGAACCCGCGCTCGGCCGTGGTGGCCCTGGGCAGCAACCTGGGCAACCGGCTGGAGACCCTGCAGGGAGCCGTCGACGCGCTGGCCGACACCCCCGGCCTGAAGATCACCGCGGTCTCCGCGGTCTACGAGACCCCGGCCCTCGGGGGCCCGGGCGAACAGCCGAACTTCTACAACGCGGTGGTGGTGGTGCGCACCACGCTGCCGCCGTACTCGCTGCTGGAGCGGGCCAACGCGATCGAGGACGCCTTCGGCCGGGTCCGCGAGGTCCGCTGGGGCGCCCGCACGCTGGACGTGGACATCCTCAGCTACGAGGGCGTGACCAGCTCCGACCCGGTGCTGCTGCTGCCCCACCCGCGGGCGCACGAGCGGGCCTTCGTGCTGGCGCCCTGGGCGGACGCCGACCCGGCCGGCGAGCTGCCGGGCCTGGGCCCGGTCGCCGACCTGCTCAAGGAACTGGGCGGGGAGGGCGCGCAGGGCGTGCTACGCCGTTCGGACATCGAGCTGCGCCTGCCGGAGTAGCGGCGGCGCGGCCCGGCCGGGGAACTCCGGGAGGCTCCCCAGCCGTACGAATCGGAGGGGCGTCCGGGCGGCCGGTACGGTGGCCTGGCGCCGCCAACGCGCACCGTTCGTCGGGAAGGACCCTCTCCGCGTGAAGCTGCTCCGTCTGCGCCTGCTGCTCGGCATCGTCGTGGTCTCGACGGCGCTGGCCTGGGCTGCCGCCAAGCTGTGGAACTCGCTGGACGCGCCGCCCGGGGTGCCGGCCGCCGCGCCGGTGGTGCTGGCGGTGATCGCGGTGGTGCTGGCGGCGACCGCCTTCTCGCTGCGCTCGCGGCTCAAGGCGGTCCGTGACCGGCAGCCGGGCGCCAAGGGGGTGGACCCGCTGGGGGCGGCCCGGGCGGTGGTGCTCGGGCAGGCCAGCGCGCTGGTCTCGGCGGTGGTCACCGGGATCTACGCGGGCCTGGGGATCTTCCTGGGCACGTTGCCGGACTTCGGTGTCCACCGGGACGCGGTGATCACCGCGGGTCTGGCGGTGGTGGCCGGCGCCGGGGTGATCGCGGCGGCGCTCTGGTTGCAGCACGTCTGCCGGCTGCCGGAGGACGGTTCCGGCGGGGCGGGCGGGACCGGCCGTGGCGACGCGGCGCGGGGCGCGCGCTGAGCCCAGCCGGATCCGGCCACGCAGGGTGGCGGCCGGCGGAAGATCGCATACGCTCGGTAAGCATGTCGCACTGTCAAGGTCCACATCGGACCGCAGGCTGACAGGGCGCCGATTCGCACGCTAGTTTCTTGTGCATGCCACGCGGACGCCACCGTCAATCCTCTCTTCTCAGCCGGGCCCTGCCGCCCGCCGCAGCGGTCCTGGTCGGGGCCGCCGCGCTGACCGCCCTGGTGGCGAGCGGCGACACGATGGTGGTCCGCTCGATCGGGATCGCCGCGGTGCTGGCCGTGCTGGGCATCGTGTTGGTGCTCCGGCAGCGCGACCGCGCCGCGCAGGCCGCGGCCGACCTGGCGGCGGTGCGCCGGATCCGCGACGAGGAGCGGTTCGAGGAGCAGCTGGCCGAGGCCGAGTACGCCGCCGAGGTCGCCGAGGAGCGGGCCACCCGGCTCGGCCGGCGGCTGACCGCGGAGAAGTCGCGGCTGGCGAAGGCCGAGACGGAGATCGCCCGGCTGCTGCGCGAGCGCGCGGTGCAGGCGGCCGAGCAGGCGCTGAAGGAGGCCGAGGCGGCTCAGCGGGCGATCGAGGCGGCCCGGCCCAAGCACCCGGTCAGCGCGGTGGCCTACCTGCGGGCGGCGAACGCGCTGCGGCACCTGGAGCGGCGGGCGGAGTCGGCCGGGGCACAGCGGGCGGCCCTGGCGCAGCGGGAGCGGCAGCGCGCGGAGCGGGCGGAGCGCGAGCGGCGGGAGGCGAGCGAGCGGGAGCGGCAGCGGGCTGCCGCCGTCGAGCAGGTGCAGCCGCCCACCGCGCGGATCGGGCGGCTGGAGCCGGTCGACGAGCAGCCGTCGCGCCCGTCGGCGGGCGCGCGCCCCGCGGTGGCCGCGCCGCCGGTGCGCGCGGTGCTGACCGGGCCGGCCGAGGCGACGGGCGGCGCGGTGCTGCCGGTCGAGCGGCAGCGCCCGCGTCCGCAGCCGGCCGGGGCGCGTCCCGGCGGCTTCAGCTTCTTCGGGCGCGGTGCCGCGGCGGGCGCGGCGGTCCGGGCGGCCGCGCCGGCGCCGGCGGTGGGGAGCGTCACGGAGCTGGCCCAGCAGCAGGAGGCCGGGCCGGCGGCCCCGGTGGCGGCCGACGAGGACCTGGCGGACGTGCTGGGGGACGAGGTCGCGGCCGAGCGTCCGGCGGCGGTCGACCTGACCCCGGAGGACGAGACCGAGCTGCTGGACCTGCCGGAGCTGCGCACCCGGCGCGGGTGAACACTCGGTGAACGAGGGGTGTCGGACAAGTGGCCGGGCGGCGCGGAATCGCCGCCCGGCCGGGGTGCGTCAGAACGCGACGCCGAAGTCCTGCGCGATGCCGCGCAGCCCGGAGGCGTAACCCTGGCCGATGGCGCGGAACTTCCAGTCCTCGCCGTTGCGGTAGAGCTCCCCGAAGACCATCGCGGTCTCGGTGGCGGCGTCCTCGGACAGGTCGTAGCGGGCTATCTCGGCGCCGCCGTCGGAGTTGAGCACCCGGATGTGGGCGTTGCGGACCTGGCCGAAGCTCTGCCGGCGGGTGTCCGCCTCGTAGATCGACACCGGGAAGGCGATCCGGTGCGCCTCGGCGGGCAGGCCGGCCAGGCTGACCCTGATCTGCTCGTCGTCCCCCGCGCCGTCGCCGGAGCGGTTGTCGCCGGTGTGCTCGACCGTGCCGTCGGGCGTGCGCAGGTTGTTGAAGAAGACGAAGTGGGCGTTGGAGAGCACCTTGCCGCTCGCGTCCAGTACGATCGCGCTGGCGTCGAGGTCGAACTCGGCGCCGGTGGTGGTCCGGGCGTCCCATCCGAGGCCCACGGTGACCGAGGTCAGCCCGGGGGCCGCCTTGGTCAGCGAGACGTTGCCACCCTTGGTGAGGCTCACTGGCATGGTGTCTGGGGTCCCTTCCACGACGAGGTGCCGCCGTCGGCACGTTGTCGGGAAGAACGACGCGGGCCGGGCGCCGGGTTCCTGGCGGGTCAAGGAAATCCCATGGGAAGGTCAAGGGATCCCGGGGTGGTTCAGACTCGGGGAAAGCGACCCTGAACCGTCCAGATGTTCGGATTGTCGGCCAGCTCCGGATGCAGGTCGGTCAGGTCGGCCAGCACGTCCTGCAGGAAGTCCCGGGCCTCCCGGCGCAGTTCCTGGTGGCGGACCACGGCCGGTGGCCCGTCCAGCCAGGTCGCGGAGATCTCCACCCAGCCGAACCGGCGGGCGAACCGCAGCAGTTCGGTGGACTGGGTGAAGTCCAGGTCGGCGGTCTGCACCGCGGCGGCGCGGCTGCCGTGCGGGGACTCGTCCAGCCGCTCGACGATGTCGCAGAGCGCCCAGGCGAAGTCGAGCACCGGCACCCACCCCCAGGCGGTCGACAGGTCCTGGTCGTCCGCGTCCAGGAAGACGTCGCCGCAGAACAGGTCGTACCGCAGCGAGCGGACCGACGCCGTGCGGTAGTCGGTCTGCGGTGGGTCGGGGAAGCGGTTGGAGAGGGAGTAGCCGAGCTCGATCACGCAGGCCATTGTCCGGCACCGCGGACCCGCGACCGACCCCGGACCGACGTGGGGCGGATAACCGGGTGACGGCCGGGGCGCGGCCCGGGGATGATGGGGGCATGCCCGAGCCCCTGCGCGTTCGGGGCTCGGTGACCGTCCCGGACGCCGAGCTCGTCTGGCGCTTCTCCCGGTCCTCCGGTCCCGGCGGACAACACGTGAACACCTCCGACACCCAGGTCGAGCTGCGCTACGACCTGGCCGCCTCGACCGCGCTGCCCGAGGTGTGGAAGCAGCGCGCGCTGGAGCGGCTGGCCGGCCGGCTGGTGGACGGCCGGGTACTGGTGGTCCGCGCCTCCGAGCACCGCTCGCAGTGGCGCAACCGCGAGGTGGCCGCGGCCCGGCTGGCCTCGCTGCTGGGTGAGGCGACGGCGCCGCCGCCCAAGGCGCGCCGGGCGACCAAGCCCAGCCGGGGGACGGTCGAGCGGCGGCTGGCGAACAAGAAGCACCGCGCGGAGCTGAAGCGCGGCCGGAGCGTGCCGCGCGGCGAGTAGCCGGCTCAGCCCAGCTTGCGGTAGCCACCGCGGAAGTAGAGCAGCGGGCGGGCGTCCGGCGCCGGCACCAGGGCCTCCAGCACCCGGCCGATCAGCAGGGTGTGGTCCCCGGCGGCTATCCGCCGCTCGGTGCGGCACTCGACGGTGGCCAGCGCACCGGTGATCAGCGGCGCCCCGGTGGTGGGCCCGGCCTGGTGCGGGGTGTCGGCGAAGAGTAGCCGGTCGCTGAGCCGCCCCTTCATGGCGAACCGGGAGGCGATCGTGCGGTGCTCCTCGCCGAGCAGCGAGACCGCCCAGAGGTCGTTGCGGGAGAGCAGTTCGTCCATCCGGGAGTCCTCCCGCACCGAGACCAGCACCAGCGGCGGCTCCAGCGAGACGGACAGGAACGAGGTCGCGGTCATCCCGGCGGCCTCGCCCGGGCCCAGGTCGTCCCGGTCGAGCACGGTCAGCAGTGCCACCCCGGCGGCGAGCTGGGAGAGGGCGGCCCGGAACTCGTCCGGCGTGGCGAGGGGGGCAGCAGCGCGCTGCGGCGACATGGACACGTACTGCACGGTAGTCGGCGGGTGGGGGATCGGACATCAGACGGTGGTCTTAGGACCGGTCCCGATCACGGTCCGACCCGTGGCGGGCGACCGTGAAGGGGGTCATCGCGGAATCGTGTCCGGGCATGACCGAGATGAACCGGATTCGCCCGTCTATGGGTTGTGTGATTTGAGTCACAAGTGACGACCTATTGTTGACCGAGCGTGCCGATCGTTGTGCTCGCTGTGATTCAGTTCTTCTGGCAATCGGACGATAACCATCAAGACCTATCCGAAGAAGCCGGGGAGCCCCCGCATGGAAGCCGAGTCGGAGCCGTACGTCCGCCTCGCGACCCTCCGCACGTTGCACCGGGTCGTGGCGGACCTCAACGCTGCCCGCAGCCTGGCGGGCACCCTGCAGGCCGTCGTCGAGGGTTCGGTGCACGGGCTCGGCTTCGACGCGGCCGCGGTGAGCCTGGTGCGGCCCGACGGCGATCTGGTGGTGGCCGCGGTCTGGGAGTACGAGGAACGCGAGTACGGCGGCCCGGCGGTGTTGCTCGGTCAGATCGGCTCGCGCGAGTCCTGGGACCGGATCCTGGCCGTCAGCGACCACTGGGGCACCCTGCGGTTCCTGCCGCACGACCGGGCCTGGGCGGTGCAGCCCGACCTCCCGCGCTGGACCGGCGACGGCCCGCAACCCGTCTACGAGAACGACTGGCACCCCGAGGACAGCCTGCTCGCCCCGATGTACAGCGCCGGCGGCGACCTGCTCGGGGTGCTCTCGGTGGATCGCCCGCGCAGCGGCAAGCGGCCCGGCGCGTGGACCCGTGAGGCGCTGGAGATGTTCTCGCTCCAGGCCTCCATAGCGATCGGCAACGCCCGGCTGCGGGCTGAGATGCAGCGTGCGCTGGCCCGGCTGGAGAAGGAGCAACAGGCGCTGCGGGCCAGCGAGGAGAGCTTCCGTCAGGCCTTCGAGTACGCCCCGAGCGGGATGGCCATCACCGAGCTGCACGGCGCCTCGCGCGGCCAGCTGACCCGCGTCAACGACGCGCTCTGCCGGCTGCTCGGCCGCCCACGCGCCTCGCTGCGCCGGCAGAGCTTCCTCGACCTGGTGCACCCGGACGACCGTGGCCTGCTGGAGCGCACCAGCGCCGAGAGCGGCCGGGCCGAACTGCGGCTCGCCCGGCGGGACGGCGGCTACCAGTGGGTCTGCCTGCGCAACTCGATCGTGGCGGACGCGGTCGAGGGCCCGAGCTTCCTGCTCACCCACGTCGAGGACATCGAGGACCGCAAGCGCCACGAGCTCCAACTCGCCCACCGGGCCAGCCACGACGCGCTCACCGGCCTGCCGAACGGCGCCGAGCTGCGGGCCCGGCTGGCCCGTCGGCTCTGCTCGCTGCCGCAGGGGCCCGGCGGCGCGGCGGCGCACGGCGCGGTGGCGTACGGCCCGGAGGGGTACGGCGCGACACAGCCGTACGGTCCGACCGCGTACGGCACGGCGGCCTGCGCGCTGGAGGGCGCCGCCGCCCCGCACAACCCGTCCGGCTCGTACGGACCGCACAGCCCGCGCAGCGGCCCACCGGCCCTGGACGGCCCGGCGGGCCCGCCGGGCGGGCCCGGGGCGTCGCCGGCCGCCGGGGGCGGCTACGGGGTGCTGGAGGGCGCGTACGGCACCGGCGCGCTGACCGCCGTGGTGCACGGGTACGGCGACCACGAGCGCTACCCCGAGCGAGCCGGCTACGGCGGCTACGGCGAGCCGTCCCCCGAGCACGTGCACGCGGTGGTGCCGGCCGACCCCGAGACCTGGACCGGGCCGCGCCGGTCGGGTGGCGGGCCCGCCGGCAGGGCGAGCGGTGGGCCGGCCCAGCAGAAGGGCCTCGCGGTGATCTTCTGCGACCTGGACGGCTTCAAGTCGGTGAACGACCGGTTCGGCCACAACGCCGGGGACGCGGTGCTGGTGCAGGTGGCCCAGCGGTTGCAGGGCGCGGTCCGGGAGGGCGACACGGTGGCCCGGCTGGGCGGTGACGAGTTCGTCGTGCTGGCCGACGGGATAGCCGCGGAGGAGGCCGCCGACCTGGCGGTACGGCTGCGCAACGCGATCATCCCGCCGATGCGGATCGGCGACCGGGTGATGCGGGTGGGCGTGAGCCTGGGGATCGGCTGGGCGGGCTGCGGGATGAGCATCGAAGAGGTGCTGCACGCCGCTGACAAGCGGATGTACGACGAGAAGCGGGCGCGCGGTGGCGCGGTCCGCGGCGCCCGCGGCGAGCGGTCGCACCGCCGCGCGGTCTGAGGCCGGCGGGCTTGCTTTCCCCCTTGTCTGGTGCTTTGGGTAGGGTGCCCTGCGTACGGGTGTCCACCATGGCCACGTGTCCAGAGACGGCATTGGGGAGTTGACCACCGCGATGACGGACGGCAGCAGCGGAGCGCCCGAGGGCGGGGCCGGGCAGGACGACGACCCCTTCGCGTACCTCTACCGTCCGGAGAGTGGCGAGGCCCCCGCGGCCGAGCGCACCCCGGGCGTGCCGCGCACCTCGTACGCGCGGCCGATGGAGGTCGGCCGGGCGCAGTACGGGCAGTACCCGCAGCAGCAGTACCCGCCGCAGGGGCCGCCGCCGTTCCAGCAGCAGCCGTACCGGCCGCAGGGGCCGGGGCCCGGTGGGCCCGGCGCACCGGGGAGCCTGCCGCACCAGCAGCCCCGGTACGCGGAGAGCTCCCGCCCGCAGCCCGGCGAGGACGCCCCGCGCCGGCGCGGCAAGGGGCCGGTGATCGGCATCGTCGCGGTGATCGCGGCGGTGGCGATCGGCGGGGGGATCGCGCTGTCCGGGGGCGGCGGGAGGACCGACAACAGGGCCTCGGGCGGCACCCCGGCCACGACTACGGGGAGCCACTCCAGCTCGCCGTCGGTGGGTCCCTCGTCGGCGTCGCCCTCGGCCTCACCGTCGGCGTCGGGCGGGCCCGCGCTCGCCCCGAACACCAGCCAGGACGCCTCCAAGGCCCAGGCGCAGAACGCCCCTTCGGGCAACTCGGTGAAGGGGGCGGTCTCCTCCGACGGGAGCTACGTGAGCTTCCAGTCGGGATCCTCGCTGACCTGGACGGTGAACGTCCCCTCGGCCGGCACCTACAAGCTCTGGTTCCACTACAACAACAACGGCGGCACGGTCACCGCCTCGGTCACCGTCAACGGCCAGCCTTTCGGGCCCGGTGCGAAGTTCCAGAACTACGGCGCTTCCGGTGGTGACCAGTCGCAGTCCTGGTACACCAGCAACTTCTGGCCGGTGCTCCAGGCCGGGACCAACACCATCACGGTGTCGGCCCCGACCGGAACGATCCTGATCGACCAGGTGGTGCTCACTCCGCAGAGCTCCAACTCCTACCCGTCCGGTGCTCCTGCGGCCAACTAGGCCTGTTCGGCCAATGAGTTGGCCACCAGGGCGGCCAGCTCGGCCACCACCCCGGTCATCGCCTCCCGGGCCGGGGTCAAGTAGCGCCTGGGGTCGACGAGTTCGGGGTGGGCGCCGAGCTCGGCGCGGATCGCCGCCGTGCCGGCGGTGTTCAGCGCCGTACCGATGTTGATCTTGACCATGCCGGCCGTGATCGCGGCGCTGAGCTCGGTGTCCGGCACCCCCGAACTGCCGTGCAGCACGAGGGGGACCGGCACGGCGGCGGCCAGCCGGCGGATCAGCGCGTGGTCCAGGACGGCCGTCCGGGTGGTCATCGCGTGGCTGCTGCCGACCGCGACGGCGAGGGCGTCCACGCCGGTGTCGGCGACGAAACCGGCGGCCTCGGCGGGGTCGGTGCGGGTGCCGGGGGCGTGCGCGCCGAGCGGTGGCTCGCCCGACTTGCCGCCGATCCGGCCGAGTTCGGCCTCCAGCTGGAGCCCGTGCCGGTGCGCCCACTCCACGGCCCGGGCGGTGGCCTTGACGTTCTCCGCCGGGGTCAGCCGGGAGGCGTCGTACATCACCGAGGAGAAGCCGGCCGCCGGGGCGGCCCGGAGCAGCTCGAAGTCCTCGACGTGGTCCAGGTGCAGGGCGGCTGGAACCCGGGCGGCGGCGGCCAGTTCGGCGCAGGCGCGGGCCAGCGGCAGCACCCGGCCGCCGTGGTAGGCGACCGCGTTCTGGCTGAGTTGCAACACCACGGCGGCGCCCGCCCGTTCGGCGCCGGCGGTGATCGCCTCGGCGTGTTCCAGGGTGATCACGTTGAACGCGGGCAGGCCGCGGCGCGCCTGGACGGCGGCGGCGAGCAGGTCGGCGGTACGGGCCAGGGGCATGGCGGTTCCTCAGGGGGTGTCGGGGCGGGACCGCCGCACATCCCCTGAGGAACTCGAACGGTTCTCAGACCGCGGGGGTGAACCGGTCCGCGCCGGTGATCCAATGGCCGTGGCGGACCACGGCGAGCAGGTCGTACGTGGCGGAGTCGAGGACGGCCAGGTCGGCGAGCTTGCCGACCTCCAGGGTTCCGACGGTGTCGGCCAGCCCGAGCAGCCGGGCCGGGGTGGTGGAGATGGACTGCACGGTCTGCGCCAGGCTCAGCCGGTTGACCGTCACCGAGCGCTTGAACGCGATGTCCAGGGTGAGCGTGGAGCCGGCGATCGCGCCGCCCTCGACCAGCCGGGCGACCCCGTCCTCGACCCGCACCTGGAGCGGGCCGAGCGGGTAGAGCCCGTCGCCCATGCCGGCCGCGCCCATCGCGTCGGTGATCAGCGCGACCCGCTCGGCGCCGGCCGTGCCGTACGCCAGGTCGAGCACGGACGGGTGCAGGTGGGTGCCGTCGTTGATCAGCTCGACGGTGACCCGCTCGTCCTCCAGCAGGGCGACGATCGGGCCGGGCGCGCGGTGCTGGATGCCCGGCATCGCGTTGAACAGGTGGGTGGCGACGGTGGCGCCGGCCTCGACCGCCTCCAGGGTCCGGGCGTAGTCGGCGTCGGTGTGGCCGACCGCGGCGATCACGCCGAGGTCGGCCAGCATCCGGACCGACTCCAGGCCGCCGGGCAGTTCGGGGGCCAGCGTGACCATCCGGGCGTGGCCGCGCGCGGCGTCCACCAGCTTGCGGACCACCGCCGGGTCCGGGTCGCGCAGCAGGTCGGGCCGGTGCGCGCCGCAGCGGTGGTGCGAGATGAACGGGCCCTCGAAGTGCACGCCGGCCAGCACGCCGTCCTCGACCAGCTCGGAGAGGACCGCGGCCTGCCGGCAGACCTCGTCGATCTCGCCGGTGACGGTGGAGGCGACCGTGGTGGTGGTGCCGTGCTCCAGGTGGGTCCTGGCCACGGTCAGCGCCTCCTCGGCGATGCCGGACGCGTAGGAGGCTCCGCCGCCGCCGTGCACGTGCAGGTCGACGAAGCCCGGCACCACCGTGCAGCCGGTGAGGTCGAGGTCGCCGACGGCGCGCTCGCCGCCGATCGACTCGATGGTGCTGCCCGCGAAGGTCAGCCGGCCGTTCTCGACGACGCCGGTGGGCAGCACCAGGCGGGCCCCGGCCAGGGTGACGCCCCGCCGCGGAGCCGTTGTTCGATTTCGCGCGGTGGTCACGCGGTCACCTCCATGGAGAGCAGGTCCCAGGCGAGCAGGCCCGCGCCCAGGGACGCGGCGGTGTCTTTGAGCATGGCCGGAACGACCTTCGGGGGCATCTGGAAGGTCAGCCGCTCGGCCACCGCCGCGCGCAGGGGTGTGAAGAGCGTGTCACCGGACTCGGCCAGCCCGCCGCCGACGATCACGGTGGCCGGGTCGAGCAGGCTCTGGGCCAGCACCAGGCCGTCCGCGAGGGCGTCCACGGCCTGGTGCCAGACCGTCAGCGCCCGTTCGTCGCCGGCCTCGACGGCCCGCGCGCAGTCGGCCGCGTCCGCCGCCGGGTCGCCGCTCGCCGCCGCCCAGGCCCGGGCGACGGCGGAGGCCGACGCCAGGGTCTCCAGGCAGCCGCGGGCGCCGCAGCCGCAGGCCGGGCCGCCGGGTCGGACCACGACGTGGCCGATCTCGCCGCCGTAGCCGTGCGCGCCGGCCTCGATCCGGCCGCCGATCCCGATCGCGCCCGCGATGCCGGTGCCGAGCGCGACGAACAGGAAGCGCTCGACGCCGCGGCCCGCCCCGAGCCGTCCCTCGGCCAGCCCGCCGGAGCGGACGTCGTGCCCGAGGGCGACCGGCACCGGGCCGCCGTCCGCTCCGGCCAGCCGCTCACCGAGCAGCTTGCGCAGCGGCAGGTCGCGCCAGCCGAGGTTGGCCGAGAAGACCGCTATCCCGTTCCGCTCGTCGACGGTCCCCGGCACCGCGACCCCCGCGGCGAGCGGCGCGCGGCCGAAGCGGCGGCGGCCCTCGTCGGCGAGGTCGGCGGCGAAGTCGAGGATGGCGGCGACGACGGCGTCGGTGCCGAGCTCCCGCCCGGTCGGGCGGCGGGCTTCGAACAGCGTCGAGCCGTCCTGGGCGAGCAGTGCGGCCTTCATGCCGGTACCGCCCACATCGAGTGCGATGACGTGCTTCACGGGGGACAGTTTCCCTTGCCCGAGGAGAGAGGTCTAGTCCACTTGCTGTATTGGTCTGCTCCAATGGAGATGAGCTTGGTCGCCCCGGGTCAGAGCTGGACCGACCTGGTCAGCGCGCGCGGGTGGTCCGGGTCCAGGCCGCGTGCCTCGGCCAGGGCGACCGCGAGCCGCTGGGCGCGGACCAGGTCGGCCATCGGGTCGAGCCCGCCGTCCGGCCCGCCGGCCCCGGAGTCGCCCCGGGAGCCGTCCGGCGAGTCGGCCACCAGCAGACCGCCGGTGCGGGCGACGTCCTCGGCCAGGCCGGCCGGCAGGGTGCCGAACATCCAGGTGGCCCGGCCGGGGGCGGTGATCGCGATCGGACCGTGCCGGTACTCCATCGCCGGGTAGGCCTCGGTCCAGGCGCCGGCCGCCTCGCGCAGCTTGAGTCCGGCCTCCAGAGCCAGGCCGGTGGTCCAGCCGATGCCGAGGAAGGTGAGCTGTTCGACGTCGAGCAGGCCGGCCGGCAGCGGTGCGGCGAGCGCGCGGTCGGCGTCCGCGGCGGCGCGGGCGACGCTCCGCACGCCGGGGGCGAGTGCCCCCTCGGTCTCCAGGTGCGCGCGGAGCAGCGCGAGCGCGGTGGTGGCGAACCGGGTCTGCACCACCGAGCGCTCGTCGGCGAAGTCCAGCACCACCAGCTGGTCGGCGGCCTGCCGCACCGGGGTGGCCGGGTCGGCGGTCAGCGCGGTGCTGGGGACGGCGCCGCGCAGCCGGCCGAGCAGGGTGAGCACCTCGGTGGTGGTGCCGGAGCGGGTGATCGCCAGCACCCGGTCGTACTGGCGGCCGGTGGGGAACTCGGAGGCGGCGAAGGCGTCGGTCTCGCCGTGCCCGGCCGCCTCGCGCAGCGCGGCGTAGGCCTGGGCCATGAACCAGGAGGTGCCGCAGCCGACCACGGCGACCCGCTCGCCGCGCTGCGGCAGGACGGGCGCGGCCTGGGCGGCCGACCCGGCCGCGCGGCGCCAGCAGGCGGGCTGGGTGGCCAGCTCCTGGGCGGTCAGTGGGCGGTCCGTGGTGGTCATGCGGTACGGCTCCCTTCGGCTGACTGCGTGAAACTGATTGATTTATAGCTGTTTCGCGCAGCAATGCGCAATAGCCCGAACGGGGATCCGGGTCCGGCCCCTCCCCGGTCCGGCTCTGTGCGACGCTGTCCGGGCAGCGGTGGTCCGGGCGAAGGGGTGGTACGGCGTGTCCAGATATGAGCGGTGGAACGGTCTGCTCGAACTCCTCGCCGAGCAGGGCAAGTTGGAGGTGGAGGAGGCGGCCACCGCGCTCGGCGTCTCGGCCGCGACGATCCGCCGCGACCTCGACCAGCTGGCCCGCCAGCAGATGGTCACCCGGACCCGCGGCGGCGCGGTCGCCCACAACGTCTCGTACGACCTCCCGCTGCGGTACAAGACCGCCCGCAACGCCGACGCCAAGCAGCGGATCGGCACCGCGGTGGCCGCGCTGATCTCGCCCGGCGAGGTGGTCGGCCTGAACGGCGGCACCACCACCACCGAGGTGGCCCGGGCGCTCGCGGTCCGTCCCGAGCTCGCCGAGCGGGCCGAGGCCGGCGCGGTGCAGTGCCTCACCGTGGTCACCAACGCGCTCAACATCGCCAACGAGCTGACCGTCCGCCCGGCGGTGAAGATCGTGGTGACCGGCGGGGTGGCCCGGCCGCAGTCGTACGAGCTGATCGGGCCGCTGGCCGCCGCCGTGCTGGGCGAGCTCACCCTGGACGTCACGGTGCTCGGGGTGGACGCGCTGGACGCCGGGACGGGCGCCACCGCGCACCACGAGGGCGAGGCCAGCGTCAACCGGCTGCTCGCCGAGCGGGCCCGCCGGGTGGTGGTCGCCGCCGACTCCTCCAAGCTCGGCCGCCGGGCCTTCGCCCGGATCTGCGGCCTGGAACGGATCGGCACCCTGGTCACCGACGAGGCGGCCGACCCGGCGCAGGTGGCGGGCTTCGAGCAGGCCGGCGTCACCGTGCTGACGGTCTGACGTTGCACGCCGTGCAACGTCGTCCGCCAGTTCGGTAACGGTCTGCCGGCCGTCCCGACTGGTGTGGACCACTGGGGGTCCGATTTGCGAGTCTGACGGGCGCCTCGGACCACTCCGGCGAGGCCTCGTGCGTGCGAAGGCGGTCCCCGCGGTGAAGTCCCGATCCTGCGCTGTCCTGGCAGCGAGCACCCTGCTCCTCTCCGGCTGCGGAGTGCTCGGCCTCGGCTCGAACGGCGACGTCACGCTCAAGCTGGTGGCCGCCGACTACGGCGACCACCCGGCCACCAGCACCCAGCACTACTGGGACGACCTGGTCCAGCGCTTCGAGCAGGCCAACCCGAAGATCAAGGTGAACGTCCAGGTCTACCCCTGGACCGAGATCGACCAGAAGGTCAGCGCGATGATCAAGGCCGGCGACTCGCCGGACCTGGTCGAGAGCGTCGGCTTCGCCGACAAGGTCGCCGCCCACCAGCTCTACCCCGCCCGGGACGTGCTCACCCTGGACACCGAGGCGGATTTCCCGAACAGCTTCGCGCAGGCCGGCCAGGTGCTCGGCACCCAGTACGGGATCCCGTTCGTCTCCTCCTCGCGGACCTTCTTCTACAACAAGACGATCTTCAAGCAGGCCGGCATCGGCCAGCCGCCCACCACCTGGGACGACCTCAGGGCGGACGCGGCGCTGATCAGGGCCAGGGTGCCCGGCGTGACCCCGTACGGGCTGCCGCTCGGCCCCGAGGAGGCCCCGGCCGAGACGATGATGTGGACCATGAGCGGCGGCGGGGGGCTGGCCGACTCGGCGGACACCTACACCATCGACAGCAAGCGGAACGTCGCCACCTTCTCCTGGCTGCGCGACAACCTGGTGACCCCCGGCTACACCTACGCCCACCCGGGCGCGGTCAACCGGCAGAACGCCTTCGACGACTTCGCGGCCGGCAGGGTCGCCATGCTGAACGGCCACCCCTCGCTGATCAAGCAGGTCCAGGGGAAGGTCGACTACGGCACCGCGCCGATCCCGCGCAAGGACGCCTCGGCCAAGCCCACCACGCTGGGCGTGGCCGACTGGATGATGGCGCTGAGTGCCAACGGCCACCGGGCGCAGATCCGCCCGTTCCTCAGCTTCGTGTACAGCAAGGAGAACGTGCTCGGGTTCGACGGGGAGTACAACCTGCTGCCGGTCACCCAGGACGCCCTCGACGACATGACCGGCGGCGGCAAGCACCCGGACCTCAAGCCGTTCCTGGACGCGCTGCCCACGGCCAACTTCTACCCGGTCGGCGACCTGGCCTGGGACGCCGTCAGCGCCCGGATCAAGCAGGACATCGGCAAGGCGGTCGAGGGCGACCCGGGTCCGGTCCTCGGTCAGCTGCAGGACTTCGCGGTCGAGCGGAGCAAGCAGGACCGGCCGCAGTAGGGGCGCCCGGTCGCGGCACAATGGGCGGATGACCGGTCTGACCGAGCGCGACCTCGCGGTGCTGGCCCTGGAGGCCCGGCCCTGGCACACCCAGGGCGCCAAGGAGCAGGCCGTCCGCGAGGAGCTGGGCATCTCCAGCACCCGCTACTACCAGCTGCTGAACCGCCTGCTCGACCGCCCGGAGGCGCTGGCGCACGACCCGGTGCTGGTCAACCGGTTGCGCCGGATCCGCGAGGCGCGCCGGGCCGAGCGCTGACGACTAGCGTCCGGGCACCGTGGGTAGGGTCCGGGCCATGGGCTCCTCCGACACCACCGAACCGCACACCCCGGCCGGCCGGGCCGGGCTGGCCGCGCTGCTCGCCGCACCCGCCGGGGCGGTCGTCGCGCTGGACTTCGACGGCACGCTGGCCCCGATCGTGGCCGACCCCGAGCAGGCCCGGGCGCACCCCGGGGCGGTCCCGGTGCTGGCCCGGCTGGCGCCGCGGCTCGGTGCGGTGCTGGTGTTGACCGGGCGGCCGGCGGCGACGGCGGTGCGCCTCGGCGGCTTCGCCGACGTGCCCGGGCTGGAGCACCTGGTGGTGCTCGGCCACTACGGCGCCGAGCGCTGGGACGCGGCCACCGGCGAGCTGGTGGAACCGCCGGTGCACCCCGGGGTGCCCGCCGTCCGGGCCGAACTCCCGCGCCTGCTCGCCGAGTCGAACGCCCCGGAGGGCACCTGGACGGAGGACAAGGGTCGTTCGGTGGCGGTGCACACCCGGCGTACCGCCGACCCGGACGGCACCCTGGCCGCGCTGCGCGAACCGCTCGCCCGGCTGGCCGCCGCGCACGGCCTGGCGGTCGAACCGGGCCGGATGGTGGTCGAGTTGCGCCCGCCGGGCGTCGACAAGGGCGCCGCGCTGGCCGACTTCCTGCGTGAGCGCGGTGCCCGCTCGGTGCTCTACGCCGGCGACGACCTGGGCGACCTGGCCGCCTACGCGACGGTCGAGAAGCTGCGCGCGGACGGCCTGCCCGGCCTGCTGGTGTGCAGCGGCCCGGTCACCGGCGAGCCGCCGGTGCGCGAACTCGCCGACCGGGCCGACCTGGTGGTCCCCGGCCCGGCCGGCGTGGTGGCGCTGCTGGAGCGGCTCTGCTCGGTGATCCCCGCTCGGTGAGAGCCCTACGCGGTCAGCTCCGCTCGGTGAGTTCGGCGAGCTGGTCGAGGAACCACTGCTGGGGGGAGAGGGCGGTGGCCGCCGCGGCGAGGCGCTTGGTGCGCTCGGTGCGTTCGTCGACGGGCATGGCGAGGGCGCGGTGCAGGGCGTCGGCGGTGCCCACCACGTCGTACGGGTTGACCACCAGGGAGTCCTCGGCCAGTTCGTGGGAGGCGCCGGCCTCGCGGGAGAGCACCAGCGCGCAGCCGGCCTCGGAGACCACCGGGATCTCCTTGGCGACCAGGTTCATGCCGTCCCGGATCGGGTTGACCAGCGCCACGTCGGCCAGCCGGTAGGCGGCCAGCGAGCGGGCGAAGTCGTCCTCGACCTGGAGTATCAGCGGCTGCCAACCGTCCGTCGCGAACTCGGCGTTGATCTCCGCGCTGAGCCGGGTCACCTCGGCGGTGTAGGAGCGGTACTCGGCCAGGTCCTGCCGGGACGGGTAGGCGAAGGCGATGTGCACCACCCGCTCGTGCCACTCGGGCCGGGTGCGCAGCAGATGGCGGTAGGCCAGCAGACCGCGGACGATGTTCTTGCTCAGCTCGGTGCGGTCCACCCGGACGATGGTTCGGCGGTCGCCGACCGCCGCGCGCAGGCCGGCCAGCCGCTCGTCCACGTCCGGCCGGTGGGAGCGCTCGCGCAGGAACTCGCCGTCCGCGCCCAGGCTGTGCACGCCGAGCCGGGTGGTCCGGCCCTGGAAGCTGACCGAGAGGTCGGCCCGGTCGACTTCCGCGCCGAGCAGGTCGGCGCAGCAGTCGGCGAAGGCGGTGGCCCAGCGCCGGGTGTGGAAGCCGGCGCGGTCGGCGCCGAGCACGCCGGTGAGCACCGCGGCGGCCACGTCGTCGGGCAGCAGCCGGAAGTAGTCGGCGGGGGCCCAGGGGATGTGCGAGAAGTAGCCGATCCGCAGGTCCGGGCGGAGCACCCGGAGCAGTGCCGGGACGAGCGCGAGGTGGTAGTCCTGCACCAGCACGGCGGCGCCCGGCGCGGCCTCGACGGCCAGCGCCTCGGCGAACGCGGCGTTGTAGGCCTCGAAGGCGGACCACTGGTCCCGGAAGTCGGCGTCGAAGGCGGGGGAGACCGGCGTGTCGTACAGCAGGTGGTGGACGAACCACAGGGTGGAGTTGGCCACCCCGTTGTAGGCGCGGTCGAAGGTCCCGGGGTCGATGTCCAGCATCCGGACGGCCTGTCCGCCGACGTCGAAGCCGCCGCGGTCGAGCCGGCCGGACGGGGAACGCCGGGCCGCCTCGCGGTCCGCCTCGCCCAGCGCCGCGCAGACCCAGACAGCGTTCGGATCGTCGATCGCGGACAGTCCGGAGACCAGCCCGCCACCGCCGCGCCGCAGGGTCAGCGACCCGTCCTGTGCCTTGCTGAAGGAGACCGGACCCCGGTTGGAAGCCACCAGGATGCGTGCGGTCGTTTGATCGGCCATATCTCCACCCTTGCCGGGGCCGGCGGGTGGCAAACCCCCGGGGGGTTGTGCCGGTCACGGCTTGCGGTACTCCGGGATGTCGACCATCGGCGGGCGGTCCAGGGCGGGCACGGGGTGGCTGTGGCCGGTGAAACCGCCGTCGGTGCTGTCCCGGGAGAACTGGGTCAGCACCGGGCGGGCCAGGTCGTCGGCGGCCTTCAGCCGGTGGCTCCGGTCGAGCCGCTCCAGCGCGGTGCGGTAGATGGTCGCGGCCATCCGGCCGAGCGCCTGGCCGTCCTGGTGGCGGTGGTGCCGCACGCCCACGTCCACCTGGGCCAGCGCGTCCAGCCCGGCCAGCTCCAGCGCGTCCACCAGCAGGCCCAGCTCGACCCCGTAGCCGGTGGGGAACGGCAGCCGCTCCAGCAGCGAGCGGCGGGCCGCGTACTCGCCGCCGAGCGGCTGGACGAAGCCGGCCAGCTGCGGCCAGTGCAGGTTGAGCAGCGGGCGGGCGACCAGCTCGGTGACCCGCCCACCGCCGGCCGGCACGATCGCCCCTCCCGTCTCGAGCGGGCGGTCGTACATCGCCTTGACCAGCTGGATCCCGGGGTCGGTGAGCAGCGGGCCGACGATCCCGGTGACGAAGGCCGGGTCGAACTCGCGCAGGTCGGCGTCGACGAAGCAGACGATCGCGCCGCTGGTCGCCAGCAGCGAGCGCCAGAGCACCTCGCCCTTGCCGGGCACCGCGGGCAGCCGGGGCAGGATGTCGTCCCGGTGCACCACCCGGGCGCCGGCCTCGGCCGCGAACTGCGCGGTGCGGTCCTCGGAGCCGGAGTCGACCACCACCAGCTCGTCCACCAGCGGCAGCCGTTCCATCAGCTCGCGGCGGATCACCGAGACGATCCCGCCGACCGTGGCCTCCTCGTCCAGGGCCGGCAGCACCACGCTGACCGTGCCGGCCGGCCCGGCCACCCGCTTCGCGTCGAGCAGCGCCCGGACCGGGCGCTGGGCCGCGGTCCAGGAGCGGCGGCGCAGCCAGGACGCCACCTCCGGGAGCAGCGCGGGTATCGGCTCGACGGACAAGGCGGGCTCCTCATGGACTGGCCATCTCGCGGATCGGACGGCAGGGGTCAGGCGCGGGGCCTTCGGTTACAGTCTTCGTACAGCGGCCGGACCTTCGCACGCCGGGGTCGGCCGCCGAGCAGGACCACAACTTCACAGAGCTCATCCAGAGGGACTGAGGGAACGGCCCGTCGACGTCCCGGCAACCTTCTCGTCCGGCCGCGCAGGCCCCGGCGGGACAGGTGCCAATTCCGGCCCGCCGCGCGACCGCGCGGTGGGGAAGATGAGGAGAGAGGCCTCCGCCATCATGGCTCTTGACACCAGGGCACCCGTTTCCACCGTCGACCTCGGCCCCGCGACCGCGCTGTCCTGTCGCGAGTGCGGCACCCGGTTCCCGCTCGGTCCCAGCTTCGCCTGCCTGGAGTGCTTCGGCCCGCTGGAGATCGCCTACGACTACCGCGGTTACGACGCGGACGGGCTGCGCAAGCGGATCGAGGCCGGCCCGGCCTCGATCTGGCGTTACGCCCCGCTGCTGCCGGTGCCGGCCGACGTGGCGGCCAAGCCCAACCTGAACCCCGGTTGGACCCCGCTGGTCAAGGCCGACAACCTGGGCCGCGAACTCGGCTTCAGCGCCCGACTGCACGTCAAGGACGACTCAGGCAACCCGACCCACTCCTTCAAGGACCGGGTGGTGGCCTGCGCCATCGAGGCGGCCCGGGCGTTCGACTTCACCACCCTGTCCTGCTCGTCCACCGGCAACCTGGCCGGCGCGGTGGGCGCCGCGGCGGCCCGGGCCGGTTTCCGGTCCTGCGTGTTCATCCCGCACGACCTGGAGCAGGGCAAGATCGTGATGGCCGGGGTGTACGGCGGCCAGCTGGTCGGCATCGAGGGCAACTACGACGACGTGAACCGGTTCTGCTCGGAGCTGATCGGCGACCCGGCCGGCGAGGGCTGGGGCTTCGTCAACGTCAACCTCCGGCCGTACTACGGCGAGGGCTCGAAGACCCTGGCGTACGAGATCTGCGAGCAGCTCGGCTGGCGGCTGCCCGAGCAGCTGGTGATCCCGATCGCCTCGGGCTCCCAGCTCACCAAGATCGACAAGGGCCTGCAGGAGCTGATCAAGCTCGGCCTGGTCGAGGACCGGCCCTACCGGATCTTCGGCGCCCAGGCGGCCGGCTGCTCGCCGGTCTCGGCCGCGTTCAAGGCCGGGCACGACGTGGTCCGGCCGGTCAGGCCGGACACCATCGCCAAGTCGCTGGCGATCGGCAACCCGGCGGACGGCCCGTACGTGCTGGACATCGCCCGGCGCACCGGCGGCGCGGTGGAGGACGTGACGGACGCCGAGGTGGTGGCGGCGATCCGGCTGCTGGCCCGGACCGAGGGGATCTTCGCGGAGACCGCCGGCGGCGTGACCATCGGCGTGCTGAAGAAGTTGGTCGAGGACGGCGTGCTGGACCCGGCCAGGGAGACCGTCGCGATCAACACCGGAGACGGCCTGAAGACCCTGGACGCGGTCGCGGGTGCCGGCCTGACCGCGACCATCCGACCCTCCCTGGAGTCGTTCCGGGCCGCCGGCCTGGCGTCCTGAGGTCCCGTCGATCCCCCCTTCCGTGAGCGAGGAGAACCCCGTCATGAGCGTCACCGTCCGCATCCCGACCATCCTGCGCACCTACACCGACGGCGCGACCGAGGTGACCGCCGAGGGCACCACCCTGGCCGAGGTGATCTCGGACCTGGAGCGGAACCACGTCGGCATCTCGGCCCGGATCCTGGACGACGCGGGCCGGCTGCGCCGCTTCGTCAACGTCTACGTCAACGACGACGACGTGCGCTTCGCCGGCGGCCTGGCCGCCGAGATCGCGGACGGCGCCGGCGTGTCGATCATCCCGGCGGTGGCCGGCGGCTGCTGAGCCGCACCGGGCCGACCACGCGTGGGCGCAGGGCGCCGCACCACCCTGACGGACCGTCGGGCGGTGCGGCGCCCTGCGCCGTGCGTGGCGTTGTCTGATTCGTCCGCGCCAGGGCATAGGCTTTGTCCGTCCCATGAGACATGCCCCATTGGCGTTTCGTTCGAACATGTCGGCGACGTGTCAGAATTATTTGGGCAATTCGCGGTATTCGTCCGCTATGTCCCGCGCACATTGCGGAGATCTGTCGCTTTCCTCCCGTCCTATCCCTTGGCGCCGCCGACGAATTGGCGTTCAGTGGGCCTGTTGCACAGGGCGGCGATCCGGATACATTCAGCCGCGGTCGGCGCATTCGTCTGTTCCGCCGGCACCGTCAGGTGCCCGGGGGTGGGGCGCTGCGGCGTGCAGGGCTGCGCCCAGGGGGGTTTCCTCGGGCCGGTCCATCAGACCCGGGTCCGCGACCTGCGGACCCGTCGAAGGGCCAGCACAGCAATAGGGGAGTTCGGAATGGCTCAGGGCACCGTCAAGTGGTTCAACGCGGAGAAGGGCTACGGCTTCATCGCGGTCGACGGTGGTGCGGACGTGTTCGTCCACTACAGCGCGATCCAGATGGACGGCTACCGCACCCTCGAGGAGGGCCAGCGGGTCGAGTTCGAGATTTCCCAGGGGCAGAAGGGCCCGCAGGCGGACATGGTCCGCGCGGCGGTCTGACCTTTCCGAACCTCGGAGCCTCGGCTCGGTCACGAGCTGGCGCCCTTGCGGCAGGCCCGTGCCACCTCCCTTCCCGGGGGTGGCGCGGGCCTGCCGCCGTTCGCGCGGCTCGTCGTGGCTTGCGGTCAGGAGCTTGCACTCGCCATGCCGGAGTGCTAATCATTGGCGTTAGCACTCGCAGCATGAGAGTGACAAACGGACCGGGTCGGTGAGGCCCCCGGGAGCGGTAGGGGACAGGACCCCCGCACACCAGGGCCGTCCGTCGCGGGCGCCACTGGTCCGAGCAGTCGACCGTGTCCTGGAGGACCACTTCCGATGGCCAAGATCATCGCGTTTGACGAGGAAGCTCGCCGCGGCCTTGAGCGCGGCATGAACCAGCTTGCCGACGCCGTCAAGGTGACGCTGGGCCCCAAGGGCCGCAACGTCGTCCTTGAGAAGAAGTGGGGTGCCCCCACGATCACCAACGACGGTGTCTCGATCGCCAAGGAGATCGAGCTCGAGGACCCGTACGAGAAGATCGGTGCGGAGCTCGTCAAGGAGGTCGCCAAGAAGACCGACGACGTCGCGGGTGACGGCACCACCACCGCCACCGTGCTGGCCCAGGCGCTCGTTCGCGAGGGTCTGCGCAACGTCGCGGCCGGCGCCAACCCGATGGCCCTGAAGCGCGGCATCGAGAAGGCCGTCGCGGCCGTCTCCGACCAGCTGCTGGCGCAGGCCAAGGACGTGGAGACCAAGGAGCAGATCGCCTCCACCGCCTCCATCTCCGCCGCCGACACCCAGATCGGCGAGCTGATCGCCGAGGCCATGGACAAGGTCGGCAAGGAAGGCGTCATCACCGTCGAGGAGAGCAACACCTTCGGTCTGGAGCTCGAGCTCACCGAGGGCATGCGCTTCGACAAGGGCTACATCTCGGCCTACTTCGCCACCGACCTGGAGCGGATGGAGGCGTCGTTCGACGACCCGTACATCCTGATCGCCAACTCCAAGATCGGCTCGGTCAAGGACCTGCTCCCGCTCCTCGAGAAGGTCATGCAGAGCGGCAAGCCGCTGCTGATCATCGCCGAGGACGTCGAGGGCGAGGCCCTGTCGACCCTGGTCGTCAACAAGATCCGCGGCACCTTCAAGTCCGTCGCCGTCAAGGCTCCGGGCTTCGGCGACCGTCGCAAGGCCATGCTCGGCGACATCGCCATCCTCACCGGCGGCACCGTGATCTCCGAGGAGGTCGGCCTCAAGCTGGAGAACGCCGGCCTGGACCTGCTGGGCACCGCCCGCAAGGTCGTCATCACCAAGGACGAGACCACCATCGTCGACGGTGGCGGCGACAGCGAGCAGGTCGCCGGCCGGGTCAACCAGATCCGCGCCGAGATCGAGACCAGCGACTCGGACTACGACCGCGAGAAGCTCCAGGAGCGCCTCGCCAAGCTGGCCGGCGGCGTGGCCGTCATCAAGGCCGGCGCGGCCACCGAGGTCGAGCTCAAGGAGCGCAAGCACCGCATCGAGGACGCCGTGCGCAACGCCAAGGCGGCCGTCGAGGAGGGCATCGTCGCCGGCGGTGGCGTGGCCCTGCTGCAGGCCGGTGTCGCGTTCGACAAGCTGGAGCTGGACGGCGACGAGGCCACCGGTGCCAACATCGTCAAGGTCGCGCTGGAGGCCCCGATCAAGCAGATCGCGACCAACGCCGGCCTGGAGGGTGGCGTCGTGGTGGAGAAGGTGCGCAACCTCCCCGCCGGTCACGGCCTGAACGCCGCCACCAACGAGTACGTCGACCTGATCGGCGCGGGCATCATCGACCCGGCCAAGGTCACCCGTTCCGCGCTGCAGAACGCCGCCTCCATCGCGGCGCTCTTCCTCACCACCGAGGCCGTCATCGCCGACAAGCCGGAGAAGGCCGCCGCGGGCGCCCCGGGCGGCATGCCGGGCGGTGACATGGACTTCTGATCCTGCCTCAGGATCGGTCGTTCGACCCCGTCCGCGAGGGCGGTCCCCGTTGAAGGGGACCGCCCTCGCGGCGTTCCGGGGCGCCGATCACCCGTTCGTGGGACGCCGGGTGCATGGACGGTTTCGGCGCCCCGAAGGCCCGTACGGTGAGCACGGACAGGGTCGTGAGGATGAGGGGAGGTCGGCGGTGACTGCGATGGCGATCGAGCTGGGTCGGCACTGGGGCTACCTACTGGACACCTGGCGGGAGCTGGACGTCCCGGAGGGCTGGCGCGCGGAGATCGACGAGGGGGAGATCCACGTGGTGCCGCCGCCCGGCGTGGGACACAACGTGATCGCTGCAAGGGTCGATCGGGCGTTGAACGAGTGCCTGCCGCGCAGCGTGGGGGTCCACCGGACCCTGGGCACGGAGATCGTCCGGCTGGAGAGGCTCTACGTGCCGGACTTGGCCGTGCTGGATGAAGCACTGCTGTCGGCGCAGGAGGCCGCGGTCGACGCCGCGATGCTGCTGATGGCGGTGGAGATCACCTCGGAGGGCAACGCCCGGCACGACCGGACGAAGAAGCTCTGGGCCTACGCCCACGCGCCCGTCCCGCTCTACCTGCTGATCGACCGCTTCGACGCGGAGGGGCCGACCGTGACGCTCTTCGCCGAGCCGGAGGGCGGGACGTACCGGCGGAGCACCCGGGTGCCCTTCGGGCAGCCGGTGGTGTTGCCCGAACCGTTCGGGATCGAGCTGAGCACCGAGGCGTTTCCGGCCGCCAAATAGGCTGCGGGAGAATAGGGAGGTGGCTGAGTCTCCTGATCTTGAAGCCGCGCTGCACCAGGCGCGGGCGTTGATTCTCGCTGACCTGTCGGCGCGGGACGTCGCGGACGCGGCGGTGGTGTCGCTGGTGGAGGACGCGGTGACGCACCGGCGGTGGTGGTTGGAGCAGTGGCCGGACGGGGTGGAGTTCGTGCTCGGGCTGGTGGCGCAGGACGTGCAGGACGCGCTGCTGGAGGCCTATGGGCGGTGGCCGCTCTGCGAGCGGTGTGCGGTGGAGGGCGACCCGCACGCGTTGAGCGTGGAGCCGGAGCTGGGGGCGGATCCGCACTGGGTGTGCGGCAAGGAGGGCGTCGTGGTGGCGCCGGTCGGCTCGCTGTGACCGCCGGCCCGCCGTGACTGGCTGAGCAGGTCGAGCTCGGCGGCGAGGTTGGCCCGGGCCTGCCGCTCGTGGCGCTGGTGGGCGGTCGGGGTGCGGTAGAGCGCGGGGAGCGCCAGGAGCTGGGTCAGTACGGCCGCGCGCCCGGTGCGGAACGCCTCGGCCGGGACGAAGGCGTACTCCTCGCGGACGGCGGCCGCGTAGGCCGCGTACCGCTCCGGGGCGCCGCCGAGGACCGCGAGGTCGGCGTCGCAGAGCACCTCGCCGTCCCGGTCGCCGGGCGCCGGGTGGTGATCGACGGTCAGCCGGACCAGCCGGACCACCTGGTCGGTGCGTGCGGCCGGCAGCCCGGCCTGGCCCAGCGCGCGGACCGCCAACTGGGCGCTGCGCTCCTCGTTCTCGGTGCGGTCGGGCCGGTAGACGGCGTCGTGGAACCAGGCGGCCAGTCGGACGGTGTCCGGGTCGTCGGCGTGCCCGGCGAGTGTGTCCACCTGGTCCAGCACCGCCAGCAGGTGGTCGGTGGTGTGGTAGCGACGCCAGGGTTCGGCCCAACGGGCCAGCAGGGCGCGGCCGTAGGGCGCCGGGTCGGCGCGGGCGCCGCAGCGGGTCAGCAGGTCGGTCCAGCGGGTCAGCAGGGCCTCGGTGGCCGGGTGCGGTTCGGTCGCCATGACCGCCATTCTGCCGGGGTCGGACAGCGGGGGTCAGGGGGGCGTGCTGTGCCCGTTCGGCATGGTGGGCGTCGTCGGGGAGCCGCTGTACCCGACGCTCTGGCTGGCCGTGCTGCCCGTGGCGGCGGCGTTGGCGCTGGTCGCGGTGGTGTCCGGCCGGCGGCTGCGGCGGCCGGACCGGGCGGCGCGGGGCTGAGCGGCCGGGGCCTTCTCCCGGACGGCCCGGACATGTGGCAAGGTAGCTCACATGTCTAGACCAATGTTCGAAGTGATCGCACTCACCGCGCTCGACGCCCGGGCCGCCCAGTCCGGTGGCGCCGACCGCCTCGAACTGGTCGCCGACATGGCCGCCGACGGGCTCACCCCGGCGGTGCGGGACTTCGCGGCGATCCGGGCGGCCGTCGAGCTGCCGCTGCGGGTGATGCTGCGGGTCCGGGACGGCTTCGCGCCGGGTGACCTGGACGCACTGTGCGCCCGGGCGACCGCGCTGCGGGCCGAGGGGGCGGAGGAGTTCGTGCTCGGCTTCCTGGACGCCACGGGCGGGGTGGACCTGGCGGCGGTGCGGACCGTGCTGACGGCGATCGACGGCTGCGCCTGGACCTTCCACCGGGCGATCGACCACAGCGCCGACCGCGCCGCGCTGCGGGCGGCGGTCGCCGAGCTGCCGGGGCTGGACACCTTCCTCACCGCGGGGGCGGCGGCCGGCGTCGGCTCGGGGCGCGAGGTGCTGACCGGCGAGCTGGCGAAGGCGGGCGAGCCCGGCTACCTGCCGCGGATCCTGATCGGTGGCGGGCTGCTGGCCGAGCACCTGCCGGAGCTGCGTGCCGAGGGCTTCGACGCCTTCCACGTCGGCGGCGCGGTGCGCCCGGGCGGCTGGGACGCCCCGGTCGACCCGGCGGCCGTCGCGCGCTGGCGGGTGCTGATCGACGGCTGACGGCGGGGACGGACGAACCGTCCCCGCCGCTCCGCCGATCAGTCCAACTGGGCCGGCAGTGGCCCGGCGTGCACCACCGTCAGGCCGGAGACCGCCCGGGTGAGCGCCACGTACAGCCGGCGCAGCCCGGTCCGCTCGTCGGGCTCGCCGGCCACCACCGCGGCTGGCTCGTCGAGCACCACGTAGTCGTACTCCAGACCCTTCGCCAGCGAGGCCGGCACCAGGGTGAGCCGGATCTGCGCGGTGGTCTCGGTGCCGGGTTCCAGGTGGGCCAACCCGGCCTCGTCCAGCGCCTGTCGGAGCTGCGGGATGCGGGCGTCGGCGGCGATCAGGCCGGTCGAGCCCTCGCGCTCCAGCGCGGCCCGGCAGGCCGCGACCACCGCCTGCTCCGGTGCCCCGGGCGCGTGCACGAAGGCGAGCGAGTCGGCCGCGCCGCGGATCGAGGTGGCCGGGTTCAGGCCGGGGGCGATCGCGGGCAGCAGCCGGGAGGCGTAGCCGATCACCTCCTCCGGCACCCGGAACCCGGTGGTCAACTCCTCGATGTGGGCGTCCGGTTTGCCGAGGTGGAGCAGTGCCTCCGGCCAACTCCCGGTCGCCCAGGGCGTGGTGCCCTGCGCGAGGTCGCCGAGCACGGTGGCCGAACCGGTGCTGCACCGCCGGCCGACCGCGCGGTACTGCATCGGCGAGAGGTCCTGCGCCTCGTCCAGCACCACGTGGCCGAGCGAGGGGGTGCGCTGCACCAGGTCGGCCGCCTCGTCCACCAGCACGGCGTCGGCGGCCGTCCAGGGCGCCGACTTGACGGACCGTCCGGGCTTCGGCCACCTGATGGCCTGCTGCTCCTCGGAGTCGAGCACGCCCTCGGCGCAGCGGGCCAGGAACTCCGCGTCGGTGAGCAGCCGGTGCACCAGCTTGACCGGATCGACCGCCGGCCAGCAGGCCTTGACGGTGGCCTTCACCTGCGGCGAACGGGCCACCGCGTCCTGCACCCGGTCGTCCGGCGCCTCGCCGCTCTGCTCCATCTTCAGCAGGACGGCGTGCGCGATGCGCTGCGGCAGGGCCTCCATGGCGGCGCCGTAGCGGATCTCGCGGGCGGCCAACTCCTCGACGATCTCCGCGAGTTCGTAGGCCGGAACGCGCCAGCGACGGGAGCCGCGGACCACCACGCAGGGCTCGTCGGGCACCGTGATGCCGGCCCGGACGGCCCGCCGCAGCACCTCGGCCATCCGCGCGTCGCCCTTGATCCGGGCCGCCTCGGGGGCGTCCGTGCCGCGCACCTCGACATGGCCCACCAGCTCCTGGACGGTGGCCTGGGCGACCTCCAACTCGCCGAGCGCGGGCAGCACCTGCTCGATGTAGGAGAGGAACGAGCTGTTCGGGCCGACCACCAGGGTGCCGGACTTGGCGAGCCGCTCGCGGTGCGCGTAGAGCAGGTAGGCGACCCGGTGCAGGCCGACCGCGGTCTTCCCGGTGCCGGGCGCGCCCTGGACGCAGACCGTGCCGCCGATCTCGGCTCGGACGATCTCGTCCTGCTCGGGCTGGATGGTGGCGACGATGTCGCGCATCGGGCCGACGCGGGGCTTCTCGATCTCGGCCGCGAGCAGCGCGGAGGCGGTCCCCGTCTCCTCGGGGTCGCTCAGGTGCTCGTCCTCGTAGGCGGTCAACTCGCCGCCGGTGTAACCGAACCGACGCCGCCGCTCGACGTCCAGCGGGTCCTTGCGGCTGGCCCGGTAGAACGGCTGGGAGACCGGCGCGCGCCAGTCGATCACCATCGGGTCGCCGTCGGCGTCGTGCACGTGCCGCCGGCCGATGTAGAACCGCTCCCCGCCGGAACCCTCGCTCACCTCGGTGGAGACGGCGTGCAGGTAGTCCAGCCGGCCGAAGAAGAGCGGGGCGTGCACGAGGTCGGCCAGCGAGGCGATCCGCTGCTCGATCTGCTTGCGCAGGATCTCGGCGGTCACCCAGGTGCCGGCGACGTCGGAGATGTCCAGCGCCTGGGCGTCCTCGCGCATGGCGCGCAGCGCGGCGCGGGAGGAGGCGAGGTGGTCGCGCTCGCGCTGCAGGGGGTCGGCCGCCGCGGGCAGCGGCGCGGTGGTGGAAGTGACGGGGGAGTGCACAGCGAACCTTCCCGGCCGCGCCCGTCCAGGGCCGCGGCGGTCTCGTCGTAGCTCACGGTGAAAGGGGAACCCGACCGGTTGCCGAGCGGTCAGGGCCTCCCACGGCTGCCACGAGCGGCACCACGGTTCGGGAGGGGGCAGACCGGACAGCATAGACCCGGCCCGCTCCGGGCGCTAACGGTTTCCGGTCGCCACCCCCGCGGGCCGAGGGTCTGCCGTAGGGGTCCCGGTCGGCCCCGTACCTCCGCAGGACGAGCGGCCCCGGACTTCGGGCTGATGCCGCCGACCGGGTGGAAAACTACCGTGGAGGTATGAGTTCCGTTCACCTGACGGCGTCCCCGGGAGCGACCAAGACCCCCCGGGCGCGCACTCCGCAGCAGTCCGAGTCCGTTCCCACCCCGACCCACGGCAGTACCGCCGCCACCGGCCACCGCGACGGCCCGCTGGCCCGGGCCGTGCGCAACACCGGCATCCTGCTGGACACCGCCGCCCGCGTGGTCCTCCTCGGGCGCGACGGCGTCCGGATGTGACCCACCGCTCGGCCCCCGCTACCGGACGTCGTCCGCGTCGATGATCCGGTAGGCGTAGCCCTGCTCGGCCAGGAAGCGCTGCCGGTGGGCGGCGAAGTCCTGGTCCACGGTGTCCCGGGCCACCACCGAGTAGAAGTGCGCCGCGTGCCCGTCCGCCTTCGGGCGCAGCACCCGGCCCAGCCGCTGGGCCTCCTCCTGGCGTGAGCCGAAGGTCCCGGAGACCTGGATGGCCACGGTGGCCTCCGGCAGGTCGATCGAGAAGTTGGCCACCTTCGACACCACCAGCACGCTGATCTCCTTGGTTCGGAACGCGTCGAAGAGCTTCTCCCGCTGCGCGTTGCTGGTCTCGCCCTTGATCACCGGGGCGTCCAGCGCCTCGCCCAGCTCGTCCAGCTGGTCGATGTACTGCCCGATGATCAGCGTCTGGTCCTTCTCGTGCTTCTTCACCAGCGCCTCCACCACCCGGCGCTTGGTCGCCGTGGTCGAGCAGAACCGGTAGCGCTCCTCCGGCTCGGCGGTGGCGTAGGCGAGCCGCTCGGAGTCGCTCAGGGTGACCCGCACCTCGCAGCAGTCGGCGGGCGCGATGTAGCCCTGGGCCTCGATCTCCTTCCACGGCGCGTCGAAGCGCTTGGGGCCGATCAGCGAGAAGACGTCGCCCTCCCGGCCGTCCTCGCGGACCAGGGTCGCGGTCAGCCCGAGCCGGCGGCGGGCCTGCAGGTCGGCGGTGAACTTGAAGACCGGCGCGGGCAGCAGGTGCACCTCGTCGTAGACCACCAGGCCCCAGTTGCGGGCGTCGAACAGCTCCAGATGGGCGTAGACGCCCTTCCGCTTGGTGGTCATCACCTGGTAGGTGGCGATGGTGACCGGGCGGATCTCCTTGCGCGTGCCGCTGTACTCGCCGATCTCGTCCTCGGTCAGCGAGGTGCGCTTCACCAGCTCGTGCTTCCACTGCCGGGCCGAGACGGTGTTGGTGACCAGGATCAGCGTGGTCGACTTGGCCTCCGCCATCGCCGCCGCGCCGACCAGCGTCTTGCCGGCGCCGCAGGGCAGCACGACCACGCCGCTGCCGCCGTGCCAGAAGCCCTCGACCGCCTGCCGCTGGTACGGGCGCAGCTGCCAGCCGTCCTGCTCCAGCTCGATCGGGTGCGCCTCGCCGTCCACGTACCCGGCGTGGTCCTCGGCCGGCCAGCCGAGCTTGAGCAGCACCTGCTTGATCTGGCCGCGCTCGGACGGGTGCACGATCACGGTGTCCGGCTCGACCCGGGCGCCGACCAGCGGCGCGATCTTCCTGGAGCGCAGCACCTCCTCCAGCACCGGGCGGTCGGTGGTGCTGAGCACCAGGCCGTGCACCGGGTGCTTGAGCAGCTGGAGCCGCCCGTACCGGGCCATCGTGTCGGCGACGTCCACCAGCAACGCGTGCGGCACCGGGTAGCGGGAGTAGCTGACCAGGGCGTCGACCACCTGCTCGGCGTCGTGTCCGGCCGCCCGCGCGTTCCACAGCCCGAGCGGGGTCACCCGGTACGTGTGGACGTGCTCGGGTGCCCGCTCCAGCTCGGCGAACGGCGCGATGGCCCGGCGGCAGTCGGCGGCCCTGGGGTGGTCGATCTCCAGCAGCAGGGTCTTGTCGCTCTGGACGATCAGTGGCCCGTCGTTCACGGTGAGCAGTCCTCCCTCGGTTCGGCGCAGACCCTCCAGTGTCCCGCATGGTGGCGCGTGGTGGTTCAGGAGCGGCGGAAGCCCGCGATCGACGCTTCACGCTGAAGAGTGAAACTGCTAGAGACATGCAGTCAAGCGGTCTGTATCGCCAAATAACGACGAGGACAGCATGAAAAACGCGAGTGCTTTCCCGAGGGCAGGGTCATGTCCCCCTTCGTGGTGTAGCCGATCAATCAGCGGGCGCGTTGGTGGTGTTGGGTAGCGCGGGGGCGCTTTCTGGGAGTTTGGTGGGGTA
>NZ_JBVHLF010000037.1:46248-81237 GCF_055559155.1 Kitasatospora sp. NPDC024654 | reverse complement strand
CCCCCCCCCCCCCCCCCCCCCCCCCCCCCCCCCCCCCCCCCCCCCCCCCCCCCCCCCCCCCCCCCCCCCCCCCCCCCCCCCCCCCCCCCGGGCCGGGGTGACCAGCTCGGCGCCTTGGCCGGCAGGTTGGTCAGGGGGTCAGCGCGATCCCGTCCGGCACGTTGCCGACCGTGACGGACGGGCCGACAGTGCCGGTCACCGTGTTGACGGGCCGGATCTCGTTGGCGTTGGAGTCCACCGTCCACAGGGTCCGCCCGTCGGCGGCGAAGGCCAACGCGTACGCCCCGCTGCCGGTCGGGATCAGCGGTCCCGGGGTGCCGGTGGCGGTGCTGACCGGGGTGAGCCCGCCGGCACCGTTCGCCGCGACGTACGCGGTCCGCCCGTCCGGGCTGACGGCGACGTACTCCGGCCCGGCACCGGTCGGGACCGTGCGCACGACCTGGTAGCTACCGGTGTCGATCACCGAGACCGCGCCGGAGCCGTTGTCGGTCACGTAGGCCTGGCTGCCGTCCGGGGTGAAGGCCACCCCGAAGGGCGCCGCGCCGACCGCGATGGTGTGGGTCACCGTGCGGGTGGCCAGGTCCACCACGCTGACCGTGCCGTCGCCCTGGTCGGCCACCCAGAGCTCCTGTCCGCCCGGGCGCACCCGCAGCCGCTCGGGCTGGCCGCCGACCCTGATCGGCTGACCGGCCGTCAGGGTGGTCGTGTCGATCGGTTGGACGGTGCCGTCGCCGTAGTTGCTCACCCAGACCGTCCTGCCGTCCGGGGTGGCGGCCACGTCGGCGGCGACCTGGCCGACCTTGACCCTCGCGGTCACCGCGTTGCTGGTCAGGTCGACCACGGTGACGTCGTTGGAGTTGTTGTCGGCCACGAAGAGGTGACCGGCGGCGGTGGTCGCGCCGTCCGGGCCACTGCCGACCGGGATGGCCGGGCCGACGCCCATGGTCCGGGTGTCCACCGGGGTCACCGTGTTGTCGCTGTAGTTGGTGACGTAGGCGGTCGGGATGGTCTGCCCGGGTCGGGCCACGGTGACCAGCAGGTCGCTGCGGGCCAGCACCGCGCCGTTGGCGGCGTGCGCGGTGAGGCCGATCCGGTAGTAGCCGGTGGGGGTGGTGGCGGACGCGCTCACCGTGACGGGGGTGGCCACGGTGGCACCGGCGGTGGCCGTCACGGTGGCCGAGGACGGACTGGCGGTCAGCCCGGCGGGCACGTCGGCCTGCCAGCTGACCGTGGCGGGTGTGCTGCCGGCCGAGTTGTCGGTGCGGACGCTGACCGGCGTGCCGCTGCCGGGGGCGATCCGCAGCTGGCCGGGGTCGGCGCTGACGGCGGCCCGGCTGGTGGGCGGGAAGCTCACCGGGCCGGCCCCGAAGGCGGGTGGGGCGTCGCCCGCGCCGGTGCCCCAGGCGGTGTTGGGCGCGGCGCCGAGCCGGAAGTCCAACCGGCCGGTGCGGGTCAGGTCGACCCAGGTGCGGCCGGACGGCCGGCCGTCCACGCTGAGGCCCTGCACGTAGGTCTGGCCGGCGCCGGCCGCGTTGATCACCAGGTCGTGGCCGTGCGGGCGGTGCACCACGGCGTGCGGGAAGAGCGGGCTGCCCAGCACCACCACCGGCACGCCCGGGGTCTGCGGGTAGAGGCCGAGCGCGGACCAGACGTACCAGGAGCTCATCGCGCCGAGGTCGTCGTTGCCGGGCTCGCCGCCCGGGGTGGCCGAGTACAGGGTGTCCATGATCTTCCGCACTGTGGCCTGGGTCTGCCAGGGTTCGCCGGTGCTGTCGTAGACCCAGGGGGTGTCGAAGGCGGGCTCGTTGCCCTGCCAGTGGTAGGGCCGGTCGGGCCCGGCGTTGAGATGGCCGAAGTAGCTGTCCAGCCGGGCGTTGACGGCCTGGTCGCCGCCCATCCCGGCGATCAGCGCGGGCAGGTTCTGCGGGACCATCCAGGTGTACTGGGCCGCGTTGCCCTCCTGGAAGCCGCTCTGCCCGAAGCCACCGGAGGTCTGCACCGGCAGGCCGGGCGGGAACGCGCCGTCGGCGTCGCGTGGACGGATGTAGCCGGTGGCGGTGTCGAACAGGTTGGCCCAGTTCTGCGAGCGGGTGAGGAAGCGGGCGGCGATCGCCTGGTCGCCGAGCGCGCCGGCCAGCCGGTTGATCGAGAAGTCCGCGAGCGCGTACTCCAGAGTCTCCGACGCGCCGTTGGGCACCGGGCTGATCGAGTCGGCGGCCACGTTGGGCACGTAGCCGCGGCTCAGGTAGTCGGCGCCGTGCGGGCGTTCGACGTACCAGCCCTGGCCCGGCGGGCCGCTGGTGTCCTCGGCGCCGTGCACCATCGCGCTGAGCGCGTGCCCGGCGTCGAAGCCGCGGGCGCCGAAGGCGTAGGCGTCGGCCAGGATCGGGTCCGCCGCGTCGCCGTTCATCACGCCCGTGTAGCCGTTCGCCACCGGCCACTTGGGCAGCCAGCCGCCCTGGTCGGCGTCGTTGAGCAGTGAGGTCGCCAGGTCGGAGGTGACCTCCGGCGCGATGGTGGCGAGCAGTGGCAGTTCCGAGCGGTAGATGTCCCAGCCGGAGTAGTTGGCGTACTGCGCATGCCCCTTGGGGACCCTGTGCACCGCGCCGTCGAAGCCCGGGTAGCTGCCGTCGGCGTCGCTGAACAGGTTGGGGTGCAGCAGGGCGTGGTAGAGCGCGGTGTAGAAGGTGCTCTGCTGGGCCCGGGTACCCCCGCCGATGCCGATGGTCCGCAGTTGCCGGTTCCAGGCCCCCCTGGCCTGGGCGGCCACCTGCTGGACGTTCCAACTGTGTGCCTCGGCCGTCAGGTTGGCCTCGGCGCCGGCCACGCTGACGTAGGAGACGGCCACCTGCATGCCGACCTCCGGGTTGCTCCGGGTGTCGAAGGTGAGCCAGCCGCCGGCCACCACGCCGCTCTGGGCGGCCTTCGGGTCCCCGGCCGCGTCGGCCTGCTGTCGGCCGTTGACCGTGACGTCGCCGCCGCCCGGGTCGACCGTGCTGGTCGCGGGTGACTGGCCGCCCCAGGTGCCGGTGGCGGTGAACGGGCGGTCGAAGCGGGCGGCGAAGTGGATGGTGTAGCTGTCCGACTGGCCGCAGAAGTGGCCGCTGGTCACCGTTCCGGTGATCTCGCGGTCGCCGACGGTCTGGAACGAGGCGGCCGAGCTGCCGTTGGCGCTGTCGGCCACCTTGACCAGCAGTCGGGCCTGGTCGGTGGCCGGGTAGTCGAAGCGGGCGACCCCGGTGCGCGCGGTGACGGCGAGCTGGGTGCGCACCCCGCCCGCCGTCACCGCGTAGGAACCCGGCTGGGCCTGCTCCGAGCTGTGCTCGAAGGCCGCGGCGGCGGATCCCGGATCGGCGGGCAGCGCGCCGGTCAGCGGGAGGATCGGCACGTCACCGGCGATGGGGCAGCCGGGCCCGGAGAGGTGGGTCAGGCTGAAGCCGGTGGTCGAACTGTCGGCGATGTTGTAGCCGCCGCCGTCCGGCCGGGACGGGGTGTCGGGACTCCACTGCAGCATGCCGAACGGCACGTCGGCACCGGGGAAGGTGTCGACCTGGCCGACCACGTCACCACCACTGCCGGTACCCGCGAACGGGTTGACCAGCGCGGCCGGATCGGCCACCAGCGCGGTGGGGTCCGCCGCGAAGGCCGCGGGGGTGAGGGCGGGGGACGCCAGCAGGACGCCGGCCAGGAGCAGCGCCCAGCGGCGCCGGGGCCGCGGCGGGCTGGTTCGGGACAGGACAACCACCTCTTCTCGGCGATGAGCTGATGGATGGTCAGGAGCTGCAGCTGGCCTTGTACAGGAACTGGTCGATCGACGGGTCGTGCAGGTTGTCGCGGGTGATGCTGGCCAGGTCGGTCTGGATGGTGGCGGTGACCGGCTTGCCGGTGAGCGCGTTGTTCAGCTGCTCCACCGCCTGCTGTCCGATCCCGTACGGGTCCTGCGAGATCAGCGCGTCCACCGTGCCGTTCTCCAGCGCCTGTACCTGCTGCGGGCCGGCGTCGAAGGAGACCACCTTGACCTTGCCCTGCTTCCCGGCGTTCTTCAGGCCGGTGCCAACCCCCTCACCGGTCTGCGAGTTGGCGGCGAAGATACCCACCAGGCCGGGGTGGGCCGAGAGTTCGTCGCCGACCGCGGAGGCCGCGCCCTGCGCGGTGTCGCCGACCTGCCGGACGTCGTCGATCCTGATGCCGGGGTACTTGGCGGCCAGCTCCTGCTTGAAGCCCTGGATCCGGGCGTTGGTCGTCGTGGTGGTCAGGTCCGGTGTGAGCACCACCACCTCGCCGGTGCCGCCGACGAGCTGGGCCATGGTGTCGGCGGCCTTCTGGCCGCCCTGCACGTTGTTGGACGAGATGTGGGTGATGCCGAGGCTGCCGTCGGTGAGCGTGGTGTCGACGATGGCCACCTTGGATCCGTTGCTCTGCAGCGTTCTGACCGGCCCGGCCAGCGAGTTGGGGTCGACCGGGGAGATCAGCACACCGGCCGGGCGGTTGGCGGCGACGCTGTCCACCGAGCTGACCTGCTCCGGCACGCTCCACTCGGGCGAGCCGGTGGCGCTGAAGCCGTCACCGAGCTTCTTGGCCTCGGCGGCGGCGCCGCACTTCATGGTGATGTAGAAGGGGTCGCCGGTGTTGCCCGCGATGAAGGCGATGTTCCTGGCACCGGAGGCGCTGCTCCCGCCGGAGCTGCCGCAGCCGGTGAGGGCGCCGAGCGCGAGCGTCGCGGCCGTCGCGACCGTCAGGTAGCGCCAGGACACGGAGGCAGGGGGCATGGTGAGGGATTCCTTGTCTGTGCGAAGGGCGCTGGCTGTGCGAGGGAGTCGGGTGCGCTGCCGGCGGGGAGTCAGCGTCGCTGCCGGCGGCGGCGCCGCAGCTGGTCGGCGTAGACGGCGGCGATCAGTACCGCGCCGACCGCGACGGTCTGCCAGAAGGACTGCACCTGCAGGATGGTGAACCCGCTCTGCAGCACGGCCGGGATGAAGACGCCGATCACCGTGCCGATCACCGATCCGGTGCCGCCGAACAGGCTGGTGCCGCCGAGCACGACGGCCGCGATGGCGTTCAGGTTGTCCTGGGTGCCGCTGGTGAGTGTGGTGCTGCTGAAGTGCGCCAGGTTGAGTACCCCGGCCAGCCCGGCCAGCAGGCCGGAGAGCGCATACACCTTGATCAGGTGGCGGTCCACCCGGATGCCGGCCCGGGCGGCAGCCTCGTCGTTCGAGCCGATCGCCCGGGTGTAGCGGCCGAACCGGGTGGCGCCGAGGGCGAAGGCGGCGATCGCGACCACCGCCACCGCGATGACGATCAGCCAGGGGATCCCGGCCACGCTGCCGCTGCCGACCGAATTCGCCAGCGCCGCAGGCACGTTGCCGATGTCCACGCCGTGCGTGATGATCTGCGCGAAGCCGAGCGCCATGCCGAGGGTGCCCAGCGTGACGATCAGTGGCGGCACCTTGGCCTTGGTGATCAGCACCCCGTTCAGCGCGCCCCAGCCGAGCCCGGCCAGCAGCCCCGCCGCGCTGCCCGCGGCGATCACGCCCCACCCCGCCTGCGGCCCGCCGTCCAGTGCGTTCATGGTCCGGACCGCGACCACCCCGGAGAAGATCAGTACCGAGCCGACCGACAGGTCGATGCCGGCGGTGACGATCACGTAGGTCTGGCCCACCGCCAGCACCACCAGGATCGCCGACTCCACGGCGATGCTGCGGAACTCGAAGGTGGTGGCGAAGGCGTTCGGCCGCAGCGTGGAGAAGACCGCCACCAGCGCGGCGAGCACCAGGAAGGTCCAGAGCGCGTTCTCGCCGCGGACCCGCTGCCAGAGCCCGGCGGGCGCCAACCGGGCCGGGGGAGCGGCGGACTCGGCCGCCGGACGCGGACTCCCGGACGTCTGTATACCGCTCAAGCTGCATCATCCTCGTTCGACAGGGCGCCGGTCATCGCGCCCACCAACTCCTCCAGCGAGGTCTCCGCGGCCCGGAACCGGGCTACCCGCCGCCCCAGCCGGAGCACCTCGACGCGGTCCGCGACCGACAGCACCTCGGGCATGTTGTGGCTGATCAGGACGACCGAGACGCCGCGGTCGCGGACTCGCCTGATCAGCTCCAGGACCCGCTCGCGCTGCACCACGCCCAGTGCGGCGGTGGGTTCGTCCATGAACACCACCCGGGAGGCCCAGGCCACCGACCGGGCGATCGCCACGCTCTGCCGCTGGCCGCCGGAGAGGGTGGCGACCGGGGCGTCGATGTCCTTGAGCCGGACGCCGAGTTCGGCGAAGGCCTCGATCGAGCGGGTGCGCATCGCGCGCCTGTCCAGCACGCCGAGGGGGCCGAGCAGCCCGCCGCGGCGCGGCTCCCGGCCGAGGAAGAGGTTGGCGGCGGCGTCCAGGTCCGGGGCGAGCGCGAGGTCCTGGTAGACCGTCTCGATTCCCAGGGCCTGCGCGGCCCGTGGCCCGGCGAAGGTCACCGGCTCGCCGTCCAGCAGGATCTCCCCGCCGCTCGGGGCGACGGCACCGACCAGGGTCTTGACCAGGGTCGACTTGCCGGCGCCGTTGTCCCCGATCAGGGCCACCACCTCCCCCTGGTACACCGAGAAGTTGGCCTCGCGCAGCGCCTGGACCTGGCCGTAGGTCTTGACCAGCCGGCGCGCTTCGAGCAGTGGTGCGGTCACCCGTCCTCCTTGCTCCGACAACGTTGTCGAGGTTGGCATGAACTCACGTTGGCTCGGCCCTGTCAATACTTCCGACAGAGTTCGACGAAGTGTCAGCTAGCAGGTTTGCAAGGGGATTTGGAACAACTACGCTGGCCCGGGCTGTGACCTGACAACGTTGTCGAGAGGACTCCGGGATGACCGAGCAGACGGACCGCTCCGCGCCCGAGACGGCGGGCCGGCCGACCATGAAGGACGTCGCCGCGCTCGCCGGTGTCGGCCTCAAGACCGTCTCCCGGGTGGTCAACGGCGAACCGGGTGTCCACGAGTCGACCGCGGCCCGGGTGCACCAGGCGATCGACCAGCTCGGCTTCCGGCGCAACGACGGCGCGCGGCTGCTCCGGCAGGGCCGGCACACCAGCAGCGTCGGGCTGATCCTGGAGGACGTCGCCGATCCGTTCTACTCGCTGCTCACCCGGGCCGTGGAGGAGGTGGCACGGGCCCACGGCTCGCTGCTCTTCACCGGCTCCTCGGCCGAGGACCCGGCCCGGGAACGGGAGTTGGCGCTGGCCTTCTGCGCCCGGCGGGTGGACGGCCTGGTGATCGTCCCCACCGCGGCCGACCACGGCTACCTGGCCGCCGAGGTGGCTGCCGGCACGGCCGTGGTGACGGTGGATCGCACCCTGCCCGGCCTGGACGTGGACACCGTGCTCACCGACAACCCGGGCGGCACCCGCACCGGCGTCGAGCACCTGCTCAGACAGGGCCACCGGCGGATCGGCTACCTCGGCGACGCCCCCGACATATTCACCGCCGCCGAGCGGCTGCGCGGCTACCGGGGCGCGATGGCCGACGCCGACTGCCCGGTGGACCCGGCCTGGGTGTCCATGGGCCGGCCGGAACCGGTGGGCCTGCGGCTGGCGTTGGACCGGATGCTCACCGGTCCGCGCCCGGTGACCGCGCTGGTCTGCGGCAACAACCGGACCACGGTCGCCGTGCTGCGCGAGCTCGCCGCGCTGCGGCGCTCCCCGGCGCTGGTCGGTTTCGACGACTTCGAACTCGCCGACCTGCTGGCCGTCCCGGTCACCGTGGTCGCCCAGGACCCGGCGCGGCTCGGGCGGATGGCCGCCGACCTGCTCTTCCGCCGGCTGGCCGGGGAGCGCGGTCCCGCCCAGCGGATCGAGCTGCCCACCCAGCTGATCCCGCGCGGCAGCGGGGAACTCCCGGTCCGCTGAGGCGCGCTGGCGATCGACCGCCGGCCGTCCGCCGCCCGGCCCACTGCTCCGAACGGGTGATGCGCCGGCATGCCCCGCTGCGCCCCGGCCGCGCCTCGTCCCGAGTCGCCGGGCGGTGCGGCACCATCTGCCCTGGCCGGACCGTCGTCACCGCCCCGGGGCGCCCCGGCCGGGAGGTTGCGATGCGGATCCTGCTCGTGGCGAGCGCGTTCAACAGCCTGACCCAGCGGGTCTTCGCCGAACTGCGCGACCGCGGCCACACCTTGGCGGTGCAGCTGGTGGCCCCGCCCGCGCTGGGCGACGCGGAGCTGCGCGCCGCCGTCCGCCGGTACCGGCCGGAGCTGTTGCTGGCCCCGATGCTGCGCAGCGCGATCCCGCCGGACGTCTGGTCGACGCACCCCTGCCTGATCGTCCACCCCGGGCCGCCGGGCGACCGCGGGCCGTCCTCACTCGACTGGGCGATCCACGAGGGCGCCACCGGGTGGGGCGTCACCGTGCTGCAGGCGGGCGAGGTGCTGGACGGCGGCGACATCTGGGCGGAGGTCCGCTGCCCGCTGCCGCCGGTCGGCAAGAGCGACCTCTACCGCAACGAGATCTCCGACGCCGCGCTGGCCGCCGTGCTGCTGGCGATCGAGCGCTTCGACTCCGGCGGGTACGCCCCGCGCCCGCAACACGGCCCCGGCTGGGACGTCGCCGACCACACCCGGCCGTACTTCGCCCAGGCGCTGCGCCGGATCGACTGGACGAGCGCGCCGACCGTCGAGGTGCTCCGCGCGCTGCGCGCCGCCGACTCCCAACCCGGCGTGCTGGACGAGCTGTTGGGCGCCGAGTGGTACCTGCACGGCGGCCACCCGGAGGACGAGCTGCGCGGCGAGCCCGGGGCCCTGATCGCCACCCGGGACGGCGCGATCTGCCGGGCCACCACGGACGGCGCGGTGTGGATTCCCCAGCTGCGTCCGCGCCGCACGCCGGGCGGCCCGGCCACCTTCAAGCTGCCCGCGGTCACCGCGCTCGGCGACCGGCTGCCGCCGCTGCCCGAGCGGCCGGCCCCGCTGGAGCGGCCCGCGAACCGGCGCACCTGGAGCGAGCTGCGCTACCACGAGAACGGCCAGGTCGGGTTCCTGCGCTTCGGCTTCCCCGGTGGGGCGATGAGCACCGGCCAGTGCCGACGGCTGCTCGAGGCCTACCGCTACGCCTGTCGGCGGCCGACCTCGGTGCTGGTGCTCGACGGCGGCCGGGACCTCTTCGGCAACGGCATCCACCTCAACGTGATCGAGGCCGCGGCCGACCCGGCGGCCGAGTCCTGGGCCAACATCAACGCGATGGACGACCTGGTGGCGGCGATCCTCACCACCTGCGACCGGGTGGTGGTCGCGGCGCTCGGCGGCAACGTGGCGGCTGGTGGCGCGATGCTGGCGCTGGCCGCGGACGAGGTGTGGTGCCGGGACGGCGTGCTGCTCAACCCGCACTACAAGCTGATGGGCCTGTACGGCTCGGAGTACTGGACCTACATCCTGCCGCGCCGGGTGGGTGGTGCGCTCGCCCAGCGGCTCACCGGCCGGGCGCTGCCGGTCACCGCGGCGGCGGCCCAGCGGCTCGGCCTGGTGGACCGGCTGATCCCCTGCCCGGCCGAGGAGTTCGGCGCGGAGACGGCCCGGTACGCGGCGCTGCTGGCGGCCTCGCCGCACCTGCAGGACCGGATCACCGCCAAGAAGGCGGCCCGCGAGCGGGACGAGGCGGCCAAGCCGCTGCGCACCTACCGGGCCGAGGAACTCACCGTGATGCGAAGGCAGTTCTTCTCGCCCGGCGAGCCGTACCACGTGCTGCGCGGGGCCTTCGTCCGCAAGGAGCCGCCGGTGCGCAACCCCGCCCACCTGGCAGCCGAGCCGCCGGCCGTCCCGGCGGTCCGGCCGGCCCGGGCAGGCGCCGGGCCGACCCCGCCGGGGTCCTAGGCAAGGTGCGCTACCCGGCCGCCGATCACCGTCAAGGTGGGTGCGAGGCCGAGCAGTTCGTCCACCGGAACGGTGAACGGGTCGGCCGGGTAGGCGGTCAGATCGGCCGGGGCACCGGGGACGAGGGTGCCGGTGGCGCCACCGCCGAGCAGCTGCGCCCCGGCGACCGTGTAGCGGTGCAGGGCCTCGGCGCGGCCGATCGCGTGCCGCGGCCCGAGCAGGCCGGCCGGGGTGTGCCGGGTGGTCATGCCGTGCACACCGCGCAGCGGGTCGAGCGGGCCGATCGGGTGGTCGGTGCCGGCGCTGAACCAGACTCCGGAGTCCTCCAGTTGGCGCAACGGAAAGAGACCGGCCGTCCGCTCGGCACCCCAGGCGGCCGTCAGCGGCTCGGCGAGCCCGTCCAGCAGGGCCTGCTGCACGGTGAGATGGAGGCCCAGCCGGACGGCCTCGCCGATCAGACCGGCGCCGATCAGACCGGCGTGCTCGATCACCAGCAGCCCCGGCGGGATCGGGCCGGTCCGCTCGACCACCTCGCGTACCGCGGCCAGCAGCACCGCGATGGCGCGGTCGCCGAACGCGTGGGTGCCGACCGGCCAGCCGCGGCGCACGCAGGTGGCCAAGGCCGACGCCAACTCGCTCTGCTCCCACAGAAGATCGCCGTAGTAGTCCGGCCGGTCGAGGTACGGCCGGGTCAGTGCGGCGGCCTCCGCGCCGCCGTCGAGCACGAACTTCAGGCCCCACAGGCGCAGCAGGCCCTCGCCCGCGCCGGGCCGGATGCCCTGCGCCTCCAGGCCGTCGAGGTAACCGGCCATCGAGCCGGCGGAGTTGATCGCGGTCGGGGTGGACATCGTCATCACGTGGCTGCGGACGGCCAACTGGCCGGCCTCCTGGGCCTGTTGGTAGCTGCGCCACTCCGCCGGAGTGACGGCCGGGTCCCGCACGGTGCCGAGCCCGTGGGCCGCGTAGCCGGCGGACGCCTGGGCCATGCCTGCGGCGAGGGCGTCGGCGGGCAGGGGTGGCAGGGCATGCTGGGCGAGTTCGAGTGCGGCGTCCTGCACCCAGCCGGTCGGGTGGCCCGCGGCGTCGCGGGCGATGAAGCCGCCGGGCAGGTCAGGGGTGTCGGGGCCGAGGCCGGCCAGCCGCAGCCCGGCGGAGTTGAGCACGCCGTTGTGGCCGCCGCGCAGGGCCAGCACGGGGTGTTCGCCGGTGGCCCGGTCCAGCTCCGCCGCGGTGGGCATCCGGCGCTCGGCCAGCCGCAGTTCGTGCCAGTCGGCGCCGGTGAGGATCCACTGTCCCGGTGGGGTCAGCGCGGCCCGTTCGCGGATCAGCTCGACGAACTCGGCGATGTTCCGGGCCTGGGCGACCGGCACGCCCAGCACGTTGCGGGCCGCCAGCATCAGGTGGTTGTGGGTGTCGACGAACGCCGGGAGCACGGTGAGGCCCGGCTCGTCGAGCACCGTGGTGTCCGGGCCGCGCCAGGCGGCCAGCAGGTCCGCCTCGTCGCCGGGCCCGGCCACCGCCACGATCTCGCCCGCGCGCACCGCCAGCGCGGTGGTGGGCGGCGCGGCCGGGTCCATGGTGTGCATCGCACCCGCGCGCAGCACCAGATCGGCTGCCGACTCCCTGTTCATCCGACTCTCCGCTCCCTGGGGTTTCCGGCTCATCGTGATCGTCGACCGCCGGCGGCACGGGTGCCAGAAGGCATCATCAGAACGCAGGAAACCGGACAGGAATGCGCCTAGAATGCCGATCATGCGCCATGCCCTGGAGGACGCCGACCGGCGGATCATCGCGGCCCTGCTGGCCTCGCCCCGGGCCTCGTGGCGCACCGTCGCCCGGGCGCTCGGCGTCTCCGAGCGGACCGTGGTCCGGCATGCCGGACCGCTCTTCCAGGACGGGACCGTGCGCACCACGGTGGTGCGGAACCCGGTCCACTTCCCCGAGTTGATCCCGATGGCGCTGCGGGTCCGGTGCCGCCCGCCGCGGATCCGGGCCGTCGCCGCCGCGCTGGCCCGTCGACCGGACACCGTCTGGGTGGACATCCTGGGCGGCGGCGACGAGATCAGCACCGTCGTCTTCCTGGACGGCCCGGAGAAGCGCAACGCCCTGCTGCTGCGCGACCTGCCGGCGACCGACGCGGTCGATTCCTGGACCGCCTACACCCTGCTGCGGGTCTTCCCGGTCGCCTTCGGCTGGACCGGCGGTCTGCTCTCCCCGGCCGAGGTCGAGCTGCTCGGCTCCGAGTCGCCGCTGCCGGCGGTCGAGTTGGCGGGCCTCGGACCGGCGGGCGTCGAGCCGCTCGGTGTCGCGCCGCCTGGTGGCGGGTCGTCGCTCGACGACACCGATCACGCCCTGATCGCCGCGCTGGCCGACAACGGGCGGGCCACGTACACGGAGCTGGCCCGGCACGCGCGGACCACCGCGCTCACCGCGCGCCGCCGCACCGAGCGGCTCGCGGGACGGGTGGTGCGGCTGGCGACCGAGGTGGACCTCGCACTGCTGGGCGTGCACGCCGAGGCGCTGCTGTGGATCACGGTGGCGCCGGGCGGACTGGCGGAGACCGCGCAGGCCCTCAGCAGTCACCCACAGATCCGCTTCACCGCCGCCACCACCGGGCCGGCCAACCTGCTGGCGGCGGTGGCGGCCACGGATCTCGCCGAACTGTACGAGCTGTTGACCGGCACGGTCGGTGGGTTCCGGTGGATCGCGAGCATCGAGACGACGCCGATCCTGACCACGTACAAACGGGCCGGCCTGATCCGCCGCCAACCGGACCGGCCGCCGGGCTGAGCCGGCGCGGCGGCACCGGGACCGGCTGGTCACCGGGACCGGTTGGTCGGGGAGGCCGGGAGTAAGGGCCCTGGGCCGTCGGACGCACCAGCATCTCGTTGACCGCGACGTGCGCGGGCTGGGTGACCATGAAGGTGATCGAGCGGGCGATGTCCTCGGCCTGCAGCCAGTCGCTCCGTGGCAGGCCGCGGACGGCGGTGGGGACGGCGGTGGCCGCCATCTCGGTCTCCGTGATACCCGGTTCGACCAGGCCCACCCGGACCCTCCGCCCGGTCACCTCCTGGCGCAGCCCCTCGCTGAACGCGCACACCGCGTGCTTGGTCGCCGAGTAGACGGCGTTGTCCCTGCGCACCAGCCGGCCCGCGACCGAACTGACGGTCACCACGTCGGCGACCCCGCGCGGGCCGTCCGCCGCCGCTCGCAGCAGGTACGGCAGCGCCGCCTGCGAGGTGTGCAGGACGGCCGTGACATTGAGGTCGACCATCCGCGTCAGGTCCGCGGGCTCGACTCTCCTCGAGCGCGCCCATCGCCACGTAACCGGCGTTGTTCACCAGCAGATCCAGCCGTCCGCAGTGCTCCGCGGCGTCCTCGACGGCTTGGCGCGCCCGCGCCGCGTCCCGCAGGTCGGCGGTGAGCACGACGGTCGAGCCGCCCCCGTCGCGGATCGCGGCGGCCAGCTCCGTCAGCCGCTCGGTGCGGCGCGCGACCAGGGCGACGGTGGCGCCCTCGCGGGCCAGCGCCAGCGCGGTGGCCGCCCCGATCCCGCTGGACGCGCCGGTCACCAGCGCCGCACAGCCAGCCAGCGGCGGACCGGCCACCTCGGCGGCGCTCACGTTCCCGGCGCTCATGACCGCACCTTGCCCCACCCGGTCCGAGACCGCATCCCGGCGGTCCGCCGACCGGACCCCGACCGGCGCCCGCGCACGGAGGAGGCCTTCGGAGCAGCGCCGGGCGGACACGGGGGCTACTCGACCACCACGCCGCGGTGGGTGGCGAGGCCGGCGAGGCCGCCGGGGACCGGGGTGGGGGTGGCGGTGAACCGCCAGCCGTCGGGGTGACGCCGGAAGGAGCCGAGCGACATCGCGGTGTCCGAGATGCCGCTGGTGGCGCCGGTCCAGGCGGCCAGTTGGGCGTCCGACACGCCGTCGGTCACCTGGAGGGCCAGGCCGCGGACGTAGCCGAGCGGCAGGGCCGGGCCGGGCTCCTCCTCGGTGGAGACCGCGACCGCGACCTCGTCGGCGTGCGGATCGAGCAGGTGCAGGTCCACGGTCAGCGCGAGGCTGCGCAGCGGTCCCTCGGGGGTGGTGCGGGCGGTGCCGAGCCGGACGGCGCCGGCCGGGTCGGCCGGGTTGTTGAAGAAGACGAAGTGCTCGTCGCTGAGCACCCGGCCGCCGGCGCAGACGAAGACCGAGACGTCGAGCTCGACCTGGTCGCCGCCGTCGGTGCGGGGCTGCCAGTCGATCCGGAGCCGGGCCGACGATCCGTCACGGGCCCTGGCGGCGGCAGCGGCCGGCGCCGGTCCGAGCCGCCCGCGCAGCCCCTGCTCGGCCAGCAGCTCCACCAGCTCGGGCCCGGTCACCAGGGAGAGCGGCTTGTTCTCGATGTACGAGTAGGAGCCCTTCCCGAAGCCGGCCGTGGTGACCAGGATGCCCTTGATCGCACCGTGGTGGCGCACCGTGCCGTCCAGGTCCCGGACCGCGGTGGGCGGCACGGTGTGCCGGTAGCGCTTGGCCTGGATGACGATCTTCCCGCCGGTCACCGGGTCCGGGTCGATCGCGACCACGTCGACCCCCTCGTCCCCGCTGCGTGCCGTGGTCTCCACCCGGTAGCCGCGGGCCCGGAACAGCTCGGCGATCAGCTGCTCGAACTCGATCGGGTCCATGGTGAACAGGTCCGGGTCGTCCTCGCCGCCCTGCCCGGCCACCGTGTCGCCGACCGCCTCCGGCAGCCGCTCCGGCCGCACCTCCTCAAGCCGTTCGGGGCGGGCCGAGAGCCGGCCGCCCAGGCCCTCCAGGCACTCGACCGGTGCCACCCGGTCCAGTGCGATCGCGCCGAAGGCGGCCCGCCCGGCGGTCACCGCCAGCAGCACCCGACGGGCCTCGCGCCCGGTGGCCGGGTCGACGCCCCGCACGGAGCCGGTCAGCGCGACCGAGTCCAGCAGCCGGTACTCGTCCGCCCGGAACAGCTCGTCGAGCACCCGCAGCGCGCTCTGCGCCAGCACCTCGCGGTAGATCCGCCTGCGCTCGGTGGCCGCGCGGGCCACCGGGGCCTCGCGGTCGTCGGCCTTCACGTAGCGAATGCGGGCGTGCTCGGGCACCACCTGGTGCGGCGGCAGCTCCCAGCCGACCACCAGCTGCCGGGCGGGGCCGTCCCAGGCCAGCGCGAGCTGCCGCGGGAAGCCCTCGGGCCAGCCCGCGGAGCCGTACAGCACCGCGCTGAAGTACTCCTGGACGGCCTCGCCCTCGGCCTGCCGCAGCCCCTCGGCGAGCCGCTCGGTGCCGGCGATCCGCTCGGCGTCCTGCCGGCGCTGCTCCTCGGCCCAGGCCAGGTAGCTCTGGTGATAGGCGGTGAGCCGCTGCTGCCGCTCCGCCTCGGCGTGCTGGGCCTGCCGCCAGTCCTGCTCGAACCGGGCTCGGGCCTGCGCCTGCAGCTCCTCCGAGCGGCGGCGCTGGAGCAGGCCCCCGGCCGGCTGCACCTGGTAGTGCCCGGGGTCGGGCATCGGGATCGGGGTACCGAGCGGTCCGGGGTCGAAGGCGGGCAGCTGAACCGGCGTCAGCAGGGAGCGCAGGCTGAACCCCGGCCGCTCCCGGCCGGCCCGCAGCACGCCTTGCAACTCGGCCACCCGGGCGTCGAGTTCCGCGGTCCGCCGGGCCGCGTCGGCCTCCCGGGACTGCTGGTGGGCGCGCAGCCGCTCGCGCTCGTCACGGGCGGCGGCCCGCTCCGCCTCGCGCGCCGCCCGTTCGCTCTGGCGCTGGGCGGCGGCCTGCGCCCGCCACTGGGCCTCCTGCCGGCGCTGCTCCCGCCGCTGCGCCTCCGCCCAGATGGCCAGCACCCCCTGGCTCTGCCGCCTCGCCGTCACGTCCACCCCTTCGCCCAGCTCCACGCATGGCCCCTTGCCTGGGAAAACACCTTAGCGAGCCGGGGCGGGCGGTGGTACGGGCGGTGCTGCGCGGGGTCAGTGCGGTCCGGCCGGCCCGAGGGGACGGTGACCGAGGAAGCGGACCCGCACCCGGGGCTCGTGCGCCACCTCCACCCGGTCGAACCCGGCCCGCCGCAACCGGCCGGCCAGGGTCCGGGAGTCCAGCACCACCATGGTGTCCCCGAGGTGCAGCAGTCGGAACCTGACGGTGAGTTGACTGTCCACGCCGCGGAACACCCCACCCGGGCGCAGCACTCGGCAGGCCTCGGCGAAGAGCGCGTCCTGCCGCGCCACGGACGGCACGTGGTGCAGCATCGTGAAGCAGACCACCGCGGAGAACCGGCCGTCAGGGAAGGGGAGTCGAGCTCCGTCGCCGTGCACCACCTCGACCCGGTCGGCGAAGGTGGCGCGCAGCAGACGCACCGAGGCCTCGTCGATCTCCACCGCGGTCAGCCTGGGCACCCGCTCGGCGAGCACCCGGGTGGTGGCCCCGAAACCGGGACCGATCTCCAGGACGTCGTCGCCCAGGTCCACCCCGGCGAGGTCGCCGGGCATCCGCTGGGCGACCGAGGCGGCCCAGCCGGCGGACGAACAGATGCGTCGGTGCAGGAAGTTCATCGGCATGCTCGGGACCCTAGGCGCGCGGCGCGGGTGGCCGGGAGACGCCGTCGGGCCAAGAAGTGTCGCATCGGGGCCGTAGGTTGACGGTATGACGACGGACGTGGTGAGTGACGGGGACTTTCCGGTGGGCGTCGGGGTGCTCGTGGTGGGCTCGCTCCCGCTCACCGCCGGCCACTGGTTCGCCGAGCACCGCCACGCCTGGCACCAACTCGCCTGGGCCGACCGGGGGGTGATCGCGGTGCGGGTCAAGGAGAGCTCCTGGGTGCTGCCGCCGACCCGGGCACTCTGGGTGCCGGCCGGCACCGCGCACCGCACCGGCGCCACCCACGACGCCGTGCTGCGCCGGATCTACCTGGTTCCGGAGCGCTGTCCGTTGGACTGGGACACCCCGACCGCGGTGGCGGTCGACGGGCTGCTGGCCGGGCTGCTCGACCACCTGGACCGCCCGGACCTCGCCGAGCCGGTCCGGGGGCGGGCCGAGGCGGTCCTCTTCGACCTGCTGCACCCGCTGCCCAGCACGCCGATCGCCGTCCCCGAGCCGGTCGACCCGCGGGCCTGGGCCGTCGCCGCGCTGCTGCTCGCCGACCCGGCCGATCCGCGCACGCTGGAGGCGCTGGCCCGGGCGGTCGGGAGCAGCCGGCGGACCGTCAGTCGACTCTTCGCACGGGACACCGGGATGCCCTTCGACCGGTGGCGGACCCAGCTGCGGCTGCGGGCCGCGCTGCCGCTGCTGGCGGAGGGGCAGCCGGTCTCCCGGGTGGCCCACGCGGTCGGCTACGCGACCCCGAGCGCGTTCCTCGCCGCGTTCCGACGGACGGTGGGTACGACGCCGCGGCGCTATCTGCGCGGGACCTGAGGCGACTGTGGCTGCGGCGCGACGCCCCGGAAGCCGGCCCGGCCGACCCTGCGGTCGCCGGGAGGGCACCGGCGGAAGTGGCAGCGGATGCCGTCGCCCGGTATCCGGCGTAGCTTGCGGAAAAGGACAGCATCCGTGGAATGGGGTGATCGCTATGGCCGCGCACTTCGAGGTCTACGAGGACAAGGCGCACCACTGGCGCTTCCGGCTCAAGGCGGGGAACGGCGAGATCGTCGCCGTCGGCGAGTCCTACCCGACGAGGTCGGGCGCCGAACGGGGCTGCGAGGCGGTCAAGCGGGCGGCGGCCGAGGCGGACATCCGCGAGCCGATGCCGGACGTGCACGACCCCATGTGACGCGCCCGCACGACGACCACCGCCACACCACGCGGTGGTCGTCGTGCGGTCGGGGCCGGGCCGTGCGGAGGGCAGGTGTCGGCGGGTCAACCGCCCGGTAACGTCTCGGTTCGGGAGTCCGAGGTAACGATCGGCTCCGTCCTCCTTGCCCAGGAGCCGTCGCGCGGTCAGGATCCGGCCATGCCGCTCTTCGGAATCCGCCGGACCCCCACCGCCCGCCTGACCCCGGAACTCGACGACCGCGACCTCGGCCGGGTGCGCAGGCAGGTCGAAGCGCCCGCGATCTCGGGCATGTCGGAGATCCAGATCGACCAGGTCGAGCGGGTGCTCAAGGACACCGGCGCCGACTGGGACCGGCGGGCGCACCGGATCGGCGTGCTCGCCGAGAGCGCCGCCGACTCGAACCTGGCGCGTTCCTGGCTGCTGCGCCGCCCGCGCCACGCGGACGCGCTGGTCCTGCACGCCCGGGTCGACCTGGTCCGGGCGCGCCGCGCGAACGGCACGGTGGACGCGCAGGCGTTGGCCGACAAGTGCTACCGAGCCGCCGAGCTGTGGCCCGAGGACCCGACGCCGTGGGTGGTCCTGCTCGGACTGCTGCGGGTCCAGCACAGCCGGCCGCACGAGGTGTTCGCGGTCTGGGACGAGATCACCAGCCGGGACCCCTGGAACCGTGACGCGCACCTGGAGATGCTCGGCTACCTGGGCCCGGAGGAGGGAGGCTCGCGCAGCCAGACCCTGGACTTCGTCGATGCGACGGTCTCCGGGATGCCCGCCCAGGCGCCGACCGCCGGACTGGCGCTGACCGCCGAGGTCAGCCGCTACCGGCGGACCGTGGTGGCCGGCGGGGTGGACGCGCTGCTGGCCGACCGGCTCTGGGGGCACGCCCACCCGGCGGCGATGCTGGACCGGGCGCTGGCGGACTGGACGGTCCCGGGGTTCCTGACCCACGCGGCGGCCCTGGCCGACCTCAACCTGCTGGCGTACGCGCTGGTCGAGGCCAAGCGCCCACGGGACGCCGGCCAGGTCTTCGCGCTGCTCGGCGGCACGGTGACGGCCTGGCCGTGGGGGCTGGACGGGCAGCCGGTGGAGCGTTTCAGCTACTGGCGGTCACGCTCGCAGGGCTGAACCGGGAGGCGCTGGCCCGGCCCGGGTTCGTCTTGCGGCCGAGCGGGCCGCGGGCGGAGGGTGGTCGGAGGCGGTGGGGACGGACCGCGCGGAGCGCGGGCCGCCCGCCGCGAGGCGACCGGGAGGTGTAGCCATGTCCGCGAGCGCGTACGAGCTGGTCTTCGTCCGCCAGACCGGGGCGGAGGAGCACGAGGACGTCGTGGTGGTCCGCCCCACGGGCGCCAGCGGACCGGGTGGCCACCCGGTGTTCGCGGACGACACGGGGGTGGTCCGGGCCGAGATCAGCGATCGCGGCGAGATCCGGATGCTCGCGACCGGCGGTCACCAGGACCTCGAACCGCCCCGCACGGTCCGGGAGGTGTAGGTCCGCCAGCACGCGTCTCCGCTCGGCGAGTCCGGAGCACTTGTCTGACAAGCGCTCCGATAGCCTGGCGCTGTTCCGCCAACCGGGCGGAGTGCGGGCGGGACCACCGAGGACGGGGCGATGGCAGGCGAGGACGTGCGGCGGCGGCCGGTGGTGGCGCTCTACGAGCGCGTGATCGAGGCGATCCAGCGGGGCACCTACCCGCCCGGCTCGCAACTGCCCTCCGAGCCGAGGCTCGCCGCCGACCTCGGCGTGAGCCGCCCCGCCCTGCGCGAGGCGCTGATCCTGCTGCAGGAGGACGGCGTCATCGACGTGCGCCGCGGGGTGGGCCGGACGGTCCGCGCCCAGCCCCGCCGCCAGGGGTTCGAACGGCTCTGCCCGATGGAGGAGTTGCTGGCGGAGGGCGGCCCGGTCGAGGTGCTGCCGGTACGTCGGCTCCGCGAGGGGCCGACCGAGTTCTCGCTGGCCCGGCTGCTGATGCCGGTCGACGGCCGCGGCTGGTTCTGGGAGAGCCTGATCGAGGTGGACGGTCTGCCGGCCTGCCTGGCCCAGGAGTGGTCGGCCACCGACGAGGTCCTCGACACCGCGGAGCCGGCGCTGGCCGAGGCGGTCGGCGCGGCCCGGGAGAGCGCTCACACCATGCTGCGCACCGTCCTGCGGCACGGGCGCGGCGCGCGCCCGCGCGGTGCCAGCAGCATCGCGGCCAGTATCCTCGGCGAGCAGCGCGGCAGGCAGTTCGGCCGCGCCGCGGACACCCCGGCGCTGCTGATCACCCAGACCGTGCGGGTCGGCCGGACGCCCCTGCTGGCGGCCAAGTACCTGCTCCCCGCCGGCGCCCCGGCGCTCGGCCTGCGGCAGAGCGGCTGACCGCACCGGCCCCGCCCGTTGACTCGTCTGCACTTGTCAGACATCATTCGTCCAGTCGGCGCACCGTCCCACGGGCGGGCCAGGGCAGTCACCAGGGCCTGCACGCTGCCGACCGAACCCTCCTCGCCCGACCTTCCCCGCTTCCGGGGCGAGGGGGATACCCGGGAGCCGGCCCAGCCGACCCCCGTCCCGTGCGACACGCACACCCCCGTCGGGGAGCGCCACCTGCGATGACGCTGGCGGCGCTCCCCGGCCCAGTCGTGCCCGGGCCGCGTTCGGCGTGGACGGTCAGGCGGCGTGCGAGAGTTCGCGCAGGTCCACGGTGCGGGCCAGCCGTCGCAGATCGGTCTGCAGGGCGGACGGCGGGACGGCGATGACGGCGCAGCTCGCGTGGGCGAGGCAGTAGCGGCTCACCGAGCCGTGCACCAGCCGGTGCAGCCGGCCCTGGCGGCCGGTGCTGACCACCAACAGGTCGTCCGGCCGGTCCGCGACCTGGGTCAGGACCGGGCCGGCCTCGCCGCGGATCACCAGCGGGTCCACCCGCAGGCCGGTCGGGAAGCCGCCGAACGCGTCCTGGAAGGCGCGCCCCAGGCGGGCGTGGGCGGCCTCCTCCCAGGTCCGCAGCAGCGGCGGGCAGGGCTGGGCGCGGTAGTTGCGCTCACCGCCGACCGGCGTCCAGGTCAGCACCGGGACCAGGGTCGCCTGCCGGGCGCGGGCCTCGTCCGCCGCGCGGTGCAGTGCGGTCAGGCTGTTCAACGAGCCACTGACTCCGACGATGACGCGCGCGACGTCCGACATGGTCCTTCGCTTCCTTAGGTCGACTGTGGTCCGCCCACCGGATCGGTGCGGCGCTCTCTGGGATTATATTGTCAGATCCGCAGTGATGCCTGCAAATCGAAGGTGAACTGGCGATTGGCCCTTTCATCTAAGCGAAATTGGGCGACCACGGCAGCAGTGCCGTGATCGCCCGACGGTGGTCGTGCCAAGCAGGTCGGAAGGTCAGGAAGTCAGCTGGTCAGCTCCGGCGGAACCGCGGCCAGCGCCTCCTGGACGGCGGCCACCAGCCGTCGCGCCGACTCCGCGGTCAGCTCCAGCGCGACCCGCGCGGACGGTCCCCTGGACGGGTCGCTGAGGTCGATGTTGAGCGTGTGCTCGGCCATCGCGTGCACCGGGTGGTCGAAGTACACCGTCAGGTCGGAGACGTGGAACCAGGAGCCGCCCGGGCCCTTGGCACTGCCGTCCAGGGCGTCCTTGACGGTCGTGTAGGTGCACATGCTCAGGCTCCCAGGTGCCGGCCGAAGAAGGCGGCGATCCGCTCCCAGCCGTCGTTGGCGGCGGCCACGTTGTAGGACGGGCGGTCCACCGAGAAGAAGGCGTGGCCGGCGCCCTCGTAGCTGTGGAACTCGAAGTCCTTGCCGTGCGCGGTGAGGATCTGCTCCAGCTCCGCCACCTGCTCCGGGCCGGGGTACTTGTCCTCGGCGCCGAACAGGCCCAGCAGCGGGGCGCGCAGCGCGGGCAGCTGGTCGACCAGGTTGGTGACCTTGAAGGGCATGCCCTCGGGCGGGGTGCCGGTGACGAACGCGCCGTAGCAGTCCACCGCGGCGTCGACGTCCAGGTTGCAGGCGGTCAGCACGGTCTGCCGGCCTCCGGAGCAGTAGCCGATCACGCCGACCCTGCCGTTGGAGCCGGGCAGCGCGCGCAGGTGGGCCGCCGCGCCGGCCACGTCGCCGAGCAGCCGCTCGTCGGGCACGCCGCCGGCGGCCCGGGCGACCGCGGCCGCGTCGGCCGGGTCGGCGCCGGGGGCCTCGCGGGAGTACAGGTTGGGGCAGATCGCGTCGTAGCCGAGCTCGGCGAAGCGGCGGACGATCTCCTTGGTGGCCCGGTCGTAGCCGGGCATGTGGTGGATGACGACGACGCCGCCGCGCGGCTCGGTGCTCTCCGGGCGGGCCAGGTAGGCCTCGATCTCGTCACCGTTGTGGCCGATGACCGTGACGCTCTTGGCGGTCAGGGAATCTGTCATGTCGCCAGCTATATCATAAGGCGCAACTGATAAGCCTATACTGATAATCATGACACCCCTGAGCGATGCCGTACGTCCGGTCGCCGGTGAGTCGGCGGGCGAGGCGCCCACCGTCGCCGACGCGGCCCGGGTCGCGGCCGACCTGCGCGCCTGCCTCGGCCCGCTGGTGCGCCGGCTGCGGCAGGTCAAGCCGGAGGGAGAGCTGACCCTGTCGCAGACCTCGGTGCTGGTCCGCCTGGACCGCGACGGGCCGGCCACGCCGACCGAGCTGGCCACGGGCGAGGGCATCCGGCCGCAGTCGATGTGCGCGATCGTCTCGGCCCTGCAGGAGCGCGGCCTGGTGGCCCGCAGCCCCGACCCGGCGGACGGCCGCCGGGTGGTGGTCTCGCTCACCGAGGCCGGGCTGGCGGGGCTGCGCGGGGCCCGCCGGGAGCGGGGGCGGCGGCTGACGCACGCGATCCGTGAGGAACTGACCGCCGATGAGCTGGAGCTGCTGGCCGTGGCCGTCCCGCTGCTGGAGCGGATCAGCCATCGGGTGTCCAGGCCCGGCCATGACTGACCGGCCTGGTCCCGGCCTCAACTCCCCATCTGTCGCGGGACGATGACGCGCAGCGCGGCCGGCTCGACGCGGACCTCGGCGGGGAGCGGGCCGACGTGGTCGCCGTCGGCGTAGGCGTTGATGCCGGGGGAGTCGATCCGCAGCGCGGTGGTGCGGTAGGTGCGGACGGCGTCGCGCAGCACGTGGGTGCCCTTGAAGACGGTGGGGAAGAACCGGACCAGCCGGCGGCGGGGCATCGCACCGATCAGCGTGACGTCGAGCAGGCCGTCGGCCGGGTCGGCGTCCGGGCAGATCAGCATGCCGCCGCCGTAGCTGCGGGTGTTGCCCACCGCGGCGAGGGTGAGCGGTCCCTCCAGCACCGTGCCGTCGGCCAGCGCCAGTCGGAACGGCAGCGGGCGCAGGCCGGCCAGCTCGGCGAGCATCGCGACGTTGTAGCGCAGTCGCCCGCGCGGCCAACTCAGTTGGTTGGCACGGTCGCTGACCAGCGAGTCGAAGCCGGCGGCGAGTACCGAGCCGAAGTAGCGGGTGGTGCCGTCGGCGGTGTCGATCCGGCCGAGGTCGACGGTCGCGACCGTGCCCTCGGCGATCACGTCCGCCGCCGCCTCCGGGGCTCCCAGTGGCAGCTGGTACGCGCGGGCGTGGTCGTTGCCGGTGCCGGCCGGGACGATGCCGAGCGGCAGGCTCGTCCCGGCCAGCGCTTGGAGGGCGAGCGCGATCAGGCCGTCGCCGCCGGCCACCACCAGGGCGTCCGCGCCGCCGTCGGTGGCCGCCCGGGCCAGCCGCAGCGCGTCGGCCGGATCCGACCCGGCCATCGGGCGGACCTCGACGCCGTGCTCGCGCAGCCGGGCGGTGGCCCGCCGTGCGGCCTGCTCCGCCCGGCCGCCGCCCGCGGCCGGGTTGACCAGCAGGACGACCGCGCGGACCGGCCGGCCGGCCGGGCCCGCGCCGGGCACCGCGGTCACGGGATGAGCTTGCCGGGGTTGAGGATCCCGGCCGGGTCGACGGTGCTCTTCACCGCGCGCAGGATCGCCACTCCGAGGTCGCCGACCTCCTGGTTCATCCACGGCCGGTGGTCGGTGCCGACCGCGTGGTGGTGGGTGATGGTGCCGCCGCCGGCCATGATCGCGTCGCTCGCCGCCGCCTTCACCGCGCTCCACTGCGCGATCGGGTCGCCCTGCTGGGCGGCGACCACGGTGAAGTAGAGCGAGGCGCCGGTCGGGTAGACGTGCGAGAGGTGGCAGAGCACCAGCGAGGTGCTGCCGCTCTTCTCCAGAGCCTGCTGCAGGGCGGCGGTCACCGCGGTCTTCAGCTCGGGCAGCCGGGCCCAGTCGGTCGCGGTCTCCAGGGTCTCGCAGAGCGCGCCCGCGCTCAGCAGCGAGTCGCGCAGGTAGGGCGCGTTGAACCGGCCGTGCTCCCAGGCCTCGGCGGCCCCGGCGCCGAGCGAGTCGCCGCCGGCCGCCAGCAGCACCTCGCGGGTCAGCCGGTGGCGGGCCGTCACCTGCTCCTCGGTGCCCTCGAAGACCGTCACGGCCAGGCAGCCGCCGGTCACCTGGGCGCCGCCGATCTGCTCCGTCATCGCCAGGTTGACGGCGGTCTCGGCCTCGTCGGAGAGCCGGATCACGGTCGGCCCGGTGCCCCGCTGCTCGACCGCCCGCAGCGCGGCGGCGCCGGTGGCGAAGTCGGGGAAACTCCAGGCCTCGTGCACCCGGACGGCCGGTGCCGGGTGGACCCGCAGCCGGACCGCGGTGATCACGCCGAGCACGCCCTCCGAGCCGAGGAAGAGCTCGCGCAGGTCGGGGCCGGCCGCCGAGGCCGGCGCCCGGCCCAGGTCGAGCACGCCGGCCGGGGTGACCACCCGCAGCCCGCGGACCATCTCGTCGAACCGCCCGTAGCCGGCCGAGTCCTGGCCGGAGGAGCGGGTGGCCGCGAAGCCGCCGATGGTCGCGTAGCGGAAGCTCTGCGGGTAGTGGCCGAGCTCGTAGCCGCGCTCGGCCAGCAGCTCCTCGGCGCGTGGGCCGGTCAGGCCGGCGCCCAGCACGGCCTCGCCGGAGGTCTCGTCCAGCGAGTGCAGGGCGTCGAAGCGGCGCAGGTCGAGCGAGATCACGGCCGGGAAGCCGGCCCGGACCGGGTCGACGCCGCCGACCACGCTGGTGCCACCGCCGAACGGGACCACCGCTATCCGCCGCCGCGCGCAGAGCGCCAGCACGGCGGCGATCTCGTCCTCGCTGCCGGGCAGCACCACGGCGTCCGGCGCGTCCTGCGCCTCCCGGTCACGCCGGCGCAGCAGGTCCAGGGTGGACTTGCCGCCGGCCCGGGGCAGCCGGTCGGCGTCGGCGGCGCTGACGTACGACGTGCCGACGATCTCGGCCAGCGCGGCCAGGTCCTCGGCCGGCAGGGCGGACGGGCGCAGCACCACCTGGTCGGCGGTGGGCGCCTCGGCGTCCTGCCCGGAGATCCCGAACACCTGCGCCAGCAGCGTCCTGATCTCCTCGGAGAGCGGCTTGGCGAGGGCCGGGTCGCCCCAGGCGTCCCACTTCATCGGCGGCAGCGGCAGGACGGCCGCCGGGTGGCCCGGTGCTGGTCGCGGATCGGATGACATGCGTTACAGTGTTCCACATAATGTCAAGTAGTAACGCCTCGGCCATCGAGCCCGCCGCTGCCCCCGCCGCCGACGTCCTGCGCAGCACCGACGACGTGATCCTGGACGCCGCCGCCGAGCTGGTGGTCCAGTTCGGCCTGCGCCGCACCCAGCTGGCCGAGATCGCCCGCCGGGCCGGGGTCAGCCGCCCCACCGTCTACCGTCGCTGGCCCGACGTCCGCGCGGTGATCGGCGCGCTGCTCACCCGGGAGCTGTGGCGGACCCAGCAGCAGGCGACCCGGGCCGGGGACGACCGGGAGTCGCTGGTCGCCTGGGTGGTCGAGGTCGCCGTCCTGGTTCGCGACCACCAGCTGCTCGGCGCACTGCTGCGTTCGGACGCCGAGGTGCTGCTCGAGTACGTGGTCGAGCGCCTCGGTACCAGCCAGCGCGGCATGCTCGACGCCCTGCGCGAGGCCATCGAACTCGGCCAGCGGCACGGCTCGGTCCGCGCCGGCGAACCGACCGAGCTGGCCGCGATGGTGCTGCTGATCGCCCAGTCCACCGTGCAGTCCCACCGCATGGTCGCCCACCTGCTGCCGGAAGCCGCCTGGCAGCGCGAACTGGCCACCGCTCTGAACGGATACCTGACGCCTTGACCACGCCATACGCCGGTACCAGCACGCTCAACGCCAAGCGCCGCGCCGCCGAGCTGGCCGCGCTGGCCGCCGATCCCACCGTCGATCTGCTGGTCGTCGGGGGCGGGGTGACCGGTGCCGGAGTCGCCCTGGACGCGGCCTCGCGCGGGCTGCGCACGGTCCTGGTCGAGGGGCGCGACCTGGCCTTCGGCACCAGTCGGTGGAGTTCCAAGCTGGTGCACGGCGGGCTGCGCTACCTGGCCTCGGGGCGGGTCGGGGTGGCCCGGGAGAGCGCGGTGGAGCGCGGCATCCTGATGACCCGGACCGCCCCGCACCTGATCCGCCCGCTGCCGCAGCTGGTCCCGCTGCTGCCCTCGGTGCGGCGTGGTCAGGCGGCGCTGGTCCGGGTCGGTTTCCTGGCCGGCGACGCGTTGCGGATCAGCGCCGGCACCCCGGCCGCGCTGCTGCCCCGGGCCCGCCGGGTCGGTGCGGCCGAGGCCGCCGCGCTGGTGCCCGCGGTCCGCACCGAGGGACTGGCCGGCGCGCTGGTGGCGCACGACGGACAGCTGGTCGACGACGCCCGGCTGGTGCTGGCGATCGCCCGGACGGCCGCCCAGCACGGCGCGACCGTGCTCACCCGGGTCCGGGCCGAGCGGGCCACCGGCCGCTCCGCCCAGCTCGTCGACACCCTCACCGGCCAGTCGTTCCAGGTCACGGCCAAGGCCGTGGTCAACGCCACCGGGGTGTGGGCCGGCGAGGTGGACGAGTCGATCAGACTGCGGCCCAGCCGTGGCACCCACCTGGTCTTCGACGCCGCGGTGCTCGGCCGCCCGCGCGCCGCGCTGACCGTCCCGATCCCCGGCTCGACCAGCCGGTTCGTCTTCGCGCTGCCGCAGCAGCTGGACCGGGTGGTGCTCGGCCTCACCGACGAGGACGCGCCCGGCCCGATCCCGGACGAGCCGGTCCCCACCGACGGCGAGATCGACTTCCTGCTGCGGACCGTCAACACCGCCCTGCGTACCGCGCTGACCAGGGCGGACGTCCGGGGTGCCTTCGCCGGGCTGCGGCCGCTGATCGACACCGGGGACGGCGACACCGCCGACCTGTCGCGCAGCCACGCCGTGCTGGAGTCGCCCACCGGGCTGATCACCGTGGTGGGCGGTAAGCTCACCACCTACCGGCGGATGGCGCAGGACACGGTGGACGCCGCGGTGCGGGCCGGTGGGCTGCCGGCCCGCGCCTGCCGGACGGCCCGGCTGCCGCTGGTCGGCGCACCCGGTCACCGCGACAGCCGCCCGCTGCCGGGCGGCGGCGACCTTCCGGCTTCGCTGATCGACCGTCATGGTGGCGCGGCGCACGAGGTTCTGGCGGCGGCGCCGGACCGGCCGCTGGAGCCGATCGCCGAGCGGATCGACGTCACGCGGGCGGAGGTGGCCTACGCGGTGACCCATGAAGGCGCGCTGGACGCCGCTGACGTGCTCGACCGGCGGACCAGGATCGGCCTGGTGCCGGCGGACGCCGAGCGGGCCCGGGCCGCGGTCGAGGAGCTGGTCGCCGACGTGCTGTCCCGAACCGCCCGGGTGGCAGACTGACCGTCATGCGTCGTCTGTTCCCGGCGCCCGGGGCGACCGTTCCGGCAGCCGACCGGGACGCCTGGCTGGCCGAGGTCTACCGCTACCCCCGGCGTTCGTGGCTGCGCGCCTCGATGGTCCGCGGGCTGGACGGCGCCGCCGCCCTGCACGGCAGGTCGGGCGGCCTCTCCGGCCCAGCCGATGTCGAACTGCTCGCTGTGCTGCGGTCGTTGGCCGACGTGGTGCTGGTCGGCGCGGGGACCGCCCGGGCCGAGGGGTACGGCCCCGCGGAGCCGCACCCGCGGCTCGCCGCCGCCCGGACGGCGGACGGCCGGCCGCCCGCGCCACCCATCGCGGTGGTCAGCGCGCGGCTCCGACTCGACCCGGGCGGCGACCTGTTCGGCGCGCCGCCGGGTGCGCGCACCCTGGTGCTCACCACCCGGCAGGCCCCGGCGTCGGCCCGGCGAGCGCTGGAGCGGGTGGCCGAGGTGCTGGTGGTCGGCGAGGGCGAGGTCGAACCACGGCGGGTGATGGGCGAGTTGACCGAGCGCGGGTTGTCCCGGGTGCTCTGCGAGGGCGGACCGCAGCTGCTCGGCCGGCTCTGCGCCGCCGGCCTGCTGGACGAACTCTGCCTCACCGTGGCGCCGTTGCTCACCGGCGGCGACGCCACCCGGATCCTGCGCGGGCCGCCGCTCCCGGGCGCCGACCGTGCGCTGACCCTGGCCTCGGTGTTGACCGCGAACGACTACCTGTTCACCCGCTATCTGCTTAGCCCCGCCATCTGAGCAAGGGAGTTGACTGATCGTCGGACTGGTAGCGGGCCGAGTCGGACTCCACCTCGTCCAGCACCGCCCGGGCCGCCCGGATCCGCTCCGCCAGCCGGTCCAGCACCCAGACCCGGGCCGCCGTACTCAGCCCGATGTTGCTGCCACCCTCGGCGATCTCGCCGGGCGGCGTCCAGCGCCCGTTCCGGCTGCGCCGCGCCAGCACGTCCGCCGCCTCCCGGAGCACTCCGTCGACGGCCTGGTGGATCGCGACCCGCCGGTCGTAGGCCCAGCGCGGATCGGGCGAGCGGCCGGCCTGCCGCTCGTAGGGGCTCAGCACGGGTGGGCTCTGCCAGCGCCACCCGGCGCGCAGCAGGGCGTCGGCCCGGGCCAGCAGGGCGGCCCGCTCCGGCTCGGTCGGCTCGGTCGCCGTCACCCGGTGGATCGTGCCGGGCTCGCCGCCCAACCGGCCCGGGGCCACCGCCTCGCAGGCCAGTAGCAGCGCGAGATCCGCCCCGGTGGGCAGGGCCGGCCAGCCGCCGAGCGCGCGCAGCAGCTCGGTCCGCGCGGTCAGGGCGGCCGCCGGGACACCCGGCCGCCCCGCCCGCAGGCACTGCGCCAGCACGCCCGGCGGCAGCGGTCCGGGCAGCAGCGGATCGGGCAGTGGCGTGCCGGCCGGCGGCCCGTCCGGCCGCAGCGCCAGCCCGGGGGAGAGGCACCAGCCGGCCTCCGGGTGCCGGGTGAGCGTCTCGATGTCGCGATGCAGTGCGCCGGGCGGCAGCAGACCGTCCGCGGGCAGTACCCGCACCAGGCTGCCGGTGGCCCGGGAGAGCGCCGCGGTCCGGGCGGTGGCACCGCCACCGCGCCCGCCGTCGGCCGAGACCCGGGAGTCCGCGGGCAGCGATGGCAGCGGCGGGGAGCCGTCCCTGCCGTGCGCCTGGACCACCCACTGCCACTGCCACCCGGCCGGTAGCCGCTGCTCGGCGAGCGAGCGGTGGGCCGCCGGGAGATGACGGTGCCCGTCGGCGGGCACGGCGGTGAGCACGCTGATCGTGTCGTTCATCGCGGCCGCTCAGCGCTGGGTGGCGAGGGCCAGGAACTCGGCCCGGGACCGCCCGTCGTCGCGGATCTCCCCGATCATCGCGGAGGTGACGGTGCTGCCGCCGAGCGACTGCACACCGCGCAGCGTCATGCAGGTGTGCTCGGCCTCGATCACCACCCCCACCCCGCGCGGGCTGAGCCGGCTCTGCAGCCAGTCGGCGATCTGCCGGGTGAGCCGTTCCTGCATCTGCGGCCGACCGGCGAAGTGCTCGACCACCCGGGCGAGTTTGGACAGCCCGAGGATCCGGGTGCCCGGCAGGTAGCCGACGTGGGCCGTGCCGGTGAAGGGCAGCAGGTGGTGCTCGCAGATCGAGCGGAACGGGATCGCCCGGGCCAGCACCAGCTCGTCGTAGCCCTCGTCGTTGGGGAAGGTGGTCAGCCGGAACGGGCGCGAGCTGAACAACTCCGCGTAGGCCCGGGCCATCCGGCCGGGGGTCTCGCTCAGCTCGGGCGTGTCGGTCCGCATGCCGAGTGCGGTCAGGAACTCCTTGGCCGCCTTCTCCGCGCCCGCGAGGTCGACCTCCGGGGTGCTGGGCAGTACGGTCGTGTCCTGCTCCGCCGCCCGGGTGGTCCGGTCGATCCCAGCCATGTCTCTCCCCAGATCGGTGTCGCGCTACTGGCCGTGCGGGTCCGGATCGTTCGCAGCCGATGGTAGGTCGGCCGAACGGATTGGTGAAGAACGCCTCCGCTCCGCTGACCGGGCCACCGAGCTGGGCGAAGGCCGCGACGGCCGGTCGAGTCGGCGCAGCCGCAGCAGCGGCGGCACCGGCTCGCCGTCGCGGGCGAAGCCCGCCGCCGTCAGCTCCCGGTCCAGCTCCGCTTCCGGCAGCGGCCACTGATGGAAGGTCTCGGCCGCCCGGCGGAGCAGCCGGCCGTCCCGGTGCACCAGGTAGCTGAAGTCCAGCCGGATCCGGCCGGCCTCGGCGCGCTCGGAGAGCCGGGCACTGTAGACGTCCGCGCCCATCCGAGCTTCGCCGATCCGGTAGCTGCGCGGCGCGTCGGGTAGCCCCTTCGGCGGACGGTCGACGAACAACAGCCCGCCCGGCAGCAGCCAGTGCGCCAACGACCGCCAGACCGCGCGCCGCTCGTCCGGCGGCAGGCCGGCGATCACCCGCAGGCAGACCGCCAGGTCGGCGCGGGAGGCGAGCCCGAGCCGCTCGGCCGGGCAGGGGTGCACGGTGACCCGTTCGCGCTGCGCCGGCTCGGCCCGGGCGAGTCGGGAGAGCAGCACCGCGCGCATCGGACCGGCCGGCTCGACCGCGTGCACCGGCACCGAGGAGGCGCCCAGCAGGACGTCGGTGACCAGGCCGGTGCCGGCGCCCAGATCCACGATGCCGACCCGGGCCGCGGCGGCCGGCCCGGCCAGCGCGAGGGCCTCCCGGTGGTACCGCTCGCCGTGCACGATGTCGTAGAACTCCGCCGACACCGCGTACGGCTCGCCGGCCCGGCCGCAGGTCGGGCAGTCGCCGGCCCGGCCGCGCGGCAGCCGCGTCGCCTCGTCCATCCGCCCATCATCAGTGCCACCGAGCACCCCGACAACATCGTCGAGCCCACCCGGTCGAGCACGGACGGTGCGCGAATGGCCACCAGGAGTGGCGGGCGTTCTCGGTCGGCCATAGCTTCGATGCCGCGGACCTGTCCGCGGCCGATCCGATCCAATCTCCGGGTTCCTGGGAAAGCAGACCATCACTCATGTTCATCCGCCGGACTCACCACCTCGCGGCCCTCGCCGCCTTCGCCGTCGCGTGCCAGCCCGCCGCACTGGCGGCCCACGCGGCGGGCTCGCACACCGTCCAGCCCGGTCAGTCGATCCAGCAGGCGGTCGACAGCGCCCAACCGGGTGACACCATCCAGCTCCTTCCGGGAACCTACCGGGAGAGCGTCACGGTCACCCGATCGGGCCTGACGATCCGTGGGGCCGGCCGGCAGACCGTGCTCCGGCCGGGTGACACCGCTCCGGCGGGTTCCTGCGCCGCCGGCGGGCACGGCATCTGCGTGAGCGGCCCCGCGGACCGGCCGGTCTCCGGGGTACGGATCGAGTCGCTGGCCGTCACCGGCTTCAAGCAGAACGGCATCTGGGCCTCCGGTACCGACCAGCTCGCGGTGCACGACGTCTTCGCCCACGACAACGGTCAGTACGGCATCGCGGCGGAGCGCTCCACCCGCTCCGCGGTGACCGCCAACGAGGCCGCCGACAACGGCCAGGCGGGCGTCTTCCTGGCCAACCTGGCCGACGGCAAGGGTGGTGCGATCGACACCCACGGCGCGGAGATCGCCGACAACCGGTTCACCGGCAACCGGATCGGCGTCGTGGTGCGGCGCGCCCGGGCGGTCACGGTGGAGCGGAACACCGCCACCGGCAACGGCGGCGGTGTCTTCGTGGTCGGTGACGACGGCGTCCCCCGGGCGGGCGATGTGACGATCCGGGCCAACATCCTGAACGAGAACAACAAGTTCTTCCCGGCCACCTCCCGGCTGGACGTCGTGCAGGGCGTCGGCATCCTGCTCACCGGCGCCGAGGACAGTCGGGTGACCGAGAACCAGGTGAAGGGCAACCGTGGCGGCTCCTCGCTCTCCGGCGGGATCGTCTTCTTCCCGAGCTACGTCGGCGCGCCCGTCTCCCGGGTCAGCGTCCAGAACAACATGGTGCTCGACAATGGCCCGGGCGACCTGGTCGACCACGACAAGGGCACCGGAAACACCTTCCAGGGCAACACCTGCCGGGTCTCGATGCCCGCCGGCCGCTGCTGATACCCCCTTATCCACGCTGAGAGAGGCGGACGATGACCACCGCACACCCCCCGTCACCGCAGTCCGCCATGCGACTGCGGGAGCTGGTCTTCGGCGCGGCCTGCGCCGCGGCCATCCGCGCCGCGGCCTCGCTCGGGCTCGCCGACCGGCTGGACGACGAACCGATGGCGGCCGAGGAACTGGCCGCGGCCCTGGAGGTCGAGCCCGGCCCGCTGGAGCGACTGCTCCGGGCGCTCGCCTGCTACGGCGTCTTCACCGAGCTGGAGGGCGGTCGCTGGGCGCACACCGACATGTCCCGGATGCTGCGCGAGGACTCGCCGCACAGCCTGCGCTACATCTCCCTCTGGTGCACCGAGCCGTGGACCTGGGAGGCCTGGCCGCGGCTGGACGAGGCGGTGCGCACCGGGCGGAACATCTTCCCCGACCTGTACGGCAAGGAGTTCTTCGACTACCTGCACGACGACGCGGGGGACTCCGCCCGGGTGTTCGACCGGGCGATGACCCACTCCAGTCGGCAGTCCGCGGCCGACCTGGCCGCCTTCCTGGACCTCACCGGGGTCGCCACGGTGGTCGACATCGGCGGCGGCCAGGGGCACGTGCTGGCCAGCCTGCTGGAAAGGCACCCGGACGTGCACGGCACCCTGCTGGACCTCCCGCAGGTGGTGGCGGGCGCCGACCCCCGGCTGCGGCCGGGCGGCTCGCTGGCCGACCGGGCCCGGCTGGTGCCCGGCGACTGCCGCAGCGAGGTCCCGGTCCGGGCAGACCTCTACATCATCAAGAACATCCTGGAGTGGGACGACGAGAGCACCCGCCGCACCCTGCGCAACGTGGTCGGCGCGGCCGGCCCGGGCGCCCGGGTGGTGGTCGTGGAGAACCTGGTCGACGACAGCCCCTCGATGCGCTTCACCACCGCGATGGACCTGATGCTGCTGCTCAACGTCGGCGGCGCCAAGCACTCCCGGGAGAGCCTGCTCACCCTGATGCGCGAGGCCGGGCTGCGGGTCAGCGACGTCCGTCCGGTCAACGCCTACCTGCACGCCTTCGACAGCACGGTCGCGCCCGGCGCGAGCGCGATCGAGCTCGAGGAGGTGGTGGTGCCGGCGGTGACACCGATGGTGCCGGTGGAGGCGGCGGCACCGGTCCGTTAGGCGGGTTCCACCGCCACCACGGCGTCCCGGGGGGGGGGGGGGGGGGGGGGGGGGGGGGGGCAGGGGGGGGGGGGGGGGGGGGGGGGCCCCCGGTCCGTTAGGCGGGTTCCACCGCCACCACGGCGTCCCGCGATGGGGCCGGCTGCCCGTCAGCCGGCCCCATCGCGTCGACCAGTCCGGTGGTGTGCGTCGCGGCGCGGAACTCCGGACGGTCCAGGGTGCGGCGGAGGAACCCCAGGGTGGTCCGCACGTCCGGCCCGTCGATCCGGAACTCGCCCAGCGCGCGGTCCATCCGGGCGATCGCCTGGGTCCGGTCCGGCGCCCAGACGGCGGTCTTGGCGAGCAGCGAGTCGTAGTCCGGACCGATCCGCCAGCCCGGGTAGGCGTGCGTGTCGACCCGGACGAACGGACCGCCGGGCGGCACGAACTCGGTCAGCAGCCCGGGCGTCGGCCGGAAGTCCCGGGCCGGGTCCTCGGCGTTGACCCGGCACTCCACGGCCACCCCGGTGAACCGGACGTCCGCCTGGGCCAGGCTCAGCGGCAGCCCGGCCGCCACCGAGATCTGCTCGCGGACCAGGTCGATCCCGGTGATCAGCTCGGTCACCGGGTGCTCCACCTGGAGCCGGCAGTTGATCTCCATCAGGAAGAACTCGCCGTTCGGCGCCAGCACGAACTCGAAGGTGCCCGCGCCGACGTAACCGACCGCCAGCGCTCCGCGCACCGCGGCCGCGCACATCTCGGCCCGCAGGGACTGCGGCAGGTTCGGGGCCGGGGACTCCTCGACCAGCTTCTGGTGCCGGCGCTGCACCGAGCAGTCCCGCTCGCCCAGATGGATCGCCGCGCCGTGCCGGTCGCAGACCACCTGCACCTCGACGTGCCGGGCGTCCTCGACGTACCGCTCCAGGTAGAGCCGCTCGTCGCCGAAGACCGCGCGGGCGTGCGCCCGGGTCTCGGCGAAGGCGGTGCGCAGTTGCCCGGGAGCCCGGACCACGGCCATCCCGCGCCCGCCACCGCCGGCCACCGCCTTGAGGATCACCGGATAGCCCACCCGCTGGGCGACCTCCTCCGCCTCGGCCGGCCCGTTCAGGGCGCCGGCACTGCCCGGCAGCACCGGCAGCCCGGCCCGCGCCATCACCGCGCGGGCCTCCGCCTTGTCGCCGAGTCGCTGCATGACCTGTGCCGGCGGGCCGATGAAGGTGATCCCGTTGGCCTCGCAGACCTCCGCGAAGTCCGGGTCCTCGGAGAGGAAGCCGTACCCGGGGTGGATCGCCTCGGCCCCGGTCTGCAGCGCCGCCTCGATGATCGAGGGGATGTGCAGGTAGCTGGTGCGGGAGGCCGGCGGTCCGATGTGGACGGCCTTGTCGGCGAACCGGACCACCGCCGAGTCGCGGTCCGCGGTCGAGTGCACCGCCACCGTCCGGATGTCGAGTTCGCGGCAGGTCCGGGCGATCCGCAGGGCGATCTCGCCGCGATTGGCGACCAGGACGGTGGAGAACATGGGCGCACCTCTCAGTGCCTAGGGCCTCTGATCAGTGCGCCACCATACTGAGTGCGACGGGTCGTCACTCCTCCGGCTCGCCGGGGACCACCGGCTCCACCGCGATCAGCCGCTGCTGGAACTCCACCGGCTGCGCGTTGGGCACCAGGATCTCCACCACCCGCCCGGCGGTGTCCGCCTCGATCGTGCTCATCATCTTCATCACCTCCAGGATCCCGACCGGCTGGCCCACCCGGATCAGGTCGCCGACCGCGACCAGCGGCGGCGCCTCGGGCTCGCGCGCGTGGTAGAAGGTGCCCACCATCGGCGCGCGGACGTGGGCCAGCCCAAGGTCCGGCTCGGGGGGGGGGGGGGGGGGGGGGGGGGGGAGGGGGGGGGGGGGGGGGGGGGGGGGGGGGGGGGGGGGGGGGGGGGTGGCTCT
>NZ_JBVHLF010000037.1:0-46238 GCF_055559155.1 Kitasatospora sp. NPDC024654 | reverse complement strand
TTCCCCCCGCTTGCCCTTCCCCCCCCCCCCCCCCCCCCCCCCCCCCACCTCCCCCCCCCCCCCCCCCTCCCCCCCCCCCCCCACGCCCCCCCCCCCCCCCCCCCCCCCCCCCCCCGCCGGTGGGGCCGTCGCGGCCGGCTCGGCCCACATCACCTCCACCGTGGTCGAGCCGTGCTGCAGCCGGATCCGGCTGGGCGGGGTGGGGGTCGACCGGGCCAGTTCGGTGACGCTGCGGCAGACCGACTCCAGGTCCGCCTGGCCGGTCGGCACCGGACCGGCGGCGATCACGAACCGGCGGCTGTGCCGTGCTGGGACCTGCTTGTCGTTGGTCTTCTTCTCGGTGTTGTTCAGCGTCATGGTGCACCTCTCCCGGACGACGTCCCCGCCTCGATGCCGAAGCGGTGGAACCGGTTCCTGCGTTCCTGGAGGAGCCGCTCGGGCTCCCAGGGGGTCAACTCGTCGAAGGCGGCGGCCAGCGCGGCGCCGAGCATGCCGGCGGCGCCCGCGTGGTCCTGGTGCGCGCCGTCCGGGGGCTCGGGCACCACACCGTCGACGATGCCCAGCCTGAGCAGTTCCCGGGCGTGCAGCCGCAGCGCGCTGGCGGCGGCGGGGCCGGCCTCGGCGTCCTTCCACAGGATGGCCGCGCAGCCCTCCGGGCTGATCACCGAGTAGACGCCGTTCGCGCTGACCAGCACCCGGTCCGCGACGGCCAGGGCGAGCGCGCCACCGCTGCCGCCCTCGCCGATCACCACGGAGACGATCGGCACCGGCAGCCGGGACATCAGCCGCAGGTTCTCCGCGATGGCGACGGCCTGGCCGCCGCGCTCGGCCGCCGGGCCGGGGTTGGCGCCGGGCGTGTCGATCAGGGTGACCAGCGGCAGGCCGAGCTTGGCGGCCATCCGCATCAGCCGGGCCGCCTTGCGGTAGCCGGCCGGCTCGGGCATGCCGAACTTGCGGCGACGGCGTTCGGCCAGGTCGGGGCCGCCCTTGTGATGGCCGATCAGCATCACCGGGCGGCCGTCGAGTCGCCCGGGGCCGCCGACGATCGCCGCGCAGTCGTCGGCCAGCCGGTCGCCGTGCAGTTCGTGGAAGTCGTCCAGCAGGTGGCCGACGTAGTCCAGGGTGGTGGGCCGGTCCGGGTGCCGGGCGAGCTGGACCGCCTCCCAGGAGTCCTGCTCGGTCACGTCCTCCAGGTGGCGCAGGATCTCGTCGCCGGTCGGGCCGGCGGTGTCCGGAAGGTCGGCGGGGGCGGCGCCATCGGCCCGGTCCCGCGGGCCGCACAGGCTCAGCAGCCGGCCCAGCGTGCCGCGCAGCGCCGGGCGCGCCACCACGTCGTCCACCATGCCGTGTGCGAGCAGGAACTCGGCGGTCTGGAAGCCCTCGGGGAGGGTCTCGCGGATGGTCTGCTCGATCACCCGCGGCCCGGCGAAGCCCATCCGGGCGCCGGGCTCGGCGATGATCACGTCGGCCAGGGTGGCGAAGGAGGCCGCCACACCGCCGTAGGTCGGGTCGGTGATCAGCGAGACCACCAGGATGCCCGCCTCGTCCAGCTCGGAGATCGCCTGCGCGGTCTTCGCCATCTGCATCAGGGAGAGCACCCCCTCCTGCATCCGGGCGCCGCCGGAGGCGGTGACCAGCACCAGCGGCAGCCGCAGCCGCAGGCTGGTCCGCGCGGCCTCGGTGATCTGCGCGCCGACCCCGCAGCCCAGGCTGCCGCCCAGGAACTCGAAGTCCATCGCGGCCACCACGGCCGGCTGCTCCTCGATCCGGCCGGTCACGCAGAGCACCGCCTCGCGCAGGCCGGTGCTGGCCCGGGCGTCGAGCAGCCGGTCGGTGTAGGGCCGGCTGTCGACGAACTCCAGCGGGTCGGTCATCGGCTCGACGTGCCGGATCGGCGTCGCCGAGCCGGGGTCGAGCAACAGCGCCAGTCGCTGGCGGGCGGTCAGCCGGGAGTGCCAGCCGCAGTCCGGGCAGACCCGCAGGTTCCGCAGGAAGCGCTTGCCGTAGATCAGTACGGCGCAGCGTTCGCAGCGCACCCAGTCGGGTACGTCGGCGGTCGATCGGTCATCGGTCCCGACCATGGTGTCTCCTCCAGCTTCGCCCGGACCACTGCGCCACGGCGGCGGCTCAGGAGGAGCCGGTGCGCTCCCAGCGGTAGAACTCGCGGGCCATCGCGTCCTTCGGCTCCCGCCAGGTGGCGGGGTCGTAGGCCCGAACGTGGGCCTCCAGCCGCCGGCTGACGTCCCGGAACTCCGGGTGCTCGACGTGCTGGGCCACGGCCGGACCGGGCGGCCGCTCCGACTCGATCAGGTGCAGGTAGACGTCGCCGAACTGGAACAGGCTCCGACCGGTGACGCCGATCAGCCGCGGCAGCTCACCACGGTCGGAGTCGGAGAAGATGTCGGCGATGTCGGGAGCCGAACCCGGGTTCATCCGGGCCACGATCAGTGCGCGGTGCATCGTCCGGTCAGCCCTTCCCGTGCTTCTTCTCGACCTTGTCCCGGATGAGTTCCATCTGGATCCGGGAGTTGCGGTTGATGTGGTTGGTCATGCCCTCGTCGTCGACCGGGGCGGTGGGCTTCATGGCGAAGTCCTGGATCCAGCGCATCCGGGTGCCGTCCAGCACCTCGGCGTACTCCCAGCGGATGTCCATGAACTCGAACGGACCGGGTTCGACCCGGCGGGCTCGGACGGCGAGCGCGTGCCGGTCGGTGGTGCGCTCGGAGACCCAGCTCCAGACCTGGCCGTTCTCGTCGGGGTGCATGGTGAGCCGGAAGGTGGTGCGCGGGCCGTCCCGGTCCAGGATCTCGACCTGGGCGTACTCACTGAACAGCTGCGGCCAGTTCTCCAGGTCGTTGGTGACGTCCCAGACCAGGTCGACGGGGGCGGCGATGACGATGGTGTTGTCGGTGTGACCGGCCATTTCAGACTCCGTTCTGCGCGGTGGTGTTGAGGTCCTGCGTGGTGGTGTTGACCGCCGCGAGGAAGGCGTGCGGGGTCGCGGAGCTCTCCGCGCCGCTGGTGATCGGGGTGCCCCAGCGGTTCTCCAACTCGCCCACGATGCCGAGCAGTGCGAGCGAGTCCACGCCGAAGCCGTCGAAGGTCGCGTTGGGGTGTTCGAGGTCCGGCGGGGTGACCTTGATCCCGGCCCGGGTGGCGATCAGGGTGGCCAGCTCGTCGTAGGTGAGAGGGGGATTCATCGCGCTTCTCCTTGCTGATGGGGCGAGTTGATGTTTCGTCAGTCGAGGCCGTCCGGGCGGCGCAGCAGCATCGCCGCGTTGGAGCCCATCAGGCCCCGGCTGAGCACCAGGGCGGTGCGCAGCTGCGCGGATCGCGCGAAGTCGCACACCAGGTCGATGCCGTGGCACAGGTCGGTGATGTTGGGGGTGGGCGGCACCACGCCCTGTTCCAGGGCGAACACGGCAGCCGCGGCGTCGAGCACCGGCGCGCCGCAGTAGGCCCGGCCGAAGCCCGCCTTGGGCGCGGTGACCGGGACCCGGCCGGCGTGCTCGCCGAGCGCGTCGGCGAGCGCGAGGGCCTCTGCGTGGTCCGCCTCCGGCACCCCGAGCGCGTCGGCGAAGACCACGTCGACCTCGTCGGGGGCGCACCTGGCCTGGTCGAGCGCGGTGCGGATGGCCCGGGCCAGCCCGTGCCGGGACTCCTCCCAGCGCGAGGCACCGGTGAAGGTGGCGCCGTGCCCGGCCAGTTCGGCCCGGACCCGGGCGCCGCGGGCCCGGGCCGAGCGCTCGTCCTCCAGCACGAACATCGCGCCGCCCTCGGCCGGCACGAAGCCGCAGGCGCTCGCGCCGAACGGCTGGTAGGCCCGCAACGGGTCGTCGGACAGGCTGAGTTCGCGGTAGCCGAGCTGGCAGACCATCGAGTAGGGGGCCAACGGCGCCTCGGCGGCGCCGACCACGACGGTGTCGGTACCGCGGCGGATCGCCCGGGCGGCGTGCGCGAGCGCGTCCAGTCCGCCGGCCTCGTCGCTGGCCACCACCGCGCACGGGCCCTTGAACCCGCCGCGGATCGAGATCTGGCCGGTGCTGGCGGCGTAGAACCAGGCGATCGACTGGTACGGGCCGACGTACTGCGGGCCCTGGCCCCAGAGGTTCTGCAGCTCGCGCTGGCCGAACTCGCCGCCGCCGGAGCCGGCCGCGGTGACCACTCCGACGTTGAACGGCGAGCCCTCGCCGATCCGGAACCGGGCGTCCTTGACCGCCAGGTCGGCCGCCGCCATCGCGTAGTGCGTGAACCGGTCGGTCTGCACCAGGTAGCGGCCCTCCACCGCGGCCTCGGCGTCGAAGCCGTGCACCTCACCGGCGATCCGCAGCGGAAGTTGGGTGCAGCCGTCCCGGGAGACCGGCGCGAGGACGCTGACGCCCTCGCGGACGGCCTTCCAGAAGTCGTCGGCGCCCACTCCGTTCGGCGCGATGACGCCGATTCCGGTGACCACCGCGCGGCGGCCGGCCTGTAGGCCTGTCATGCCTTCACTCCTTTCGGCTGAGCACCACGGCGGACTGGAAGCCGCCGAAGCCGCTGCCGACCGACAGCACGTGTCGCAGGGGCAGCTCGCGCGCCGTCCCCGGCACGTAGTCGAGGTCGCACTCCGGGTCGGGCGTCTCGTAGTTGGCGGTCGGCGGCACCACGCCGCTGGCCAGCGCCAGGGTGCACGCCACCAGCTCTATCGCGCCGATCGCGCCGAGCGAGTGGCCGACCATCGACTTGATCGAGCTCATCGGGGTGCGGAAGGCGTGCGCACCGAGCGAGCGCTTCACGGCGGCGGTCTCGTGCCGGTCGTTCTGCTTGGTACCCGAGCCGTGCGCGTTGACGTAGTCGATGTCGGAGCTGGCGACGCCCGCGTGGGCGAGCGCCCGGTCGATCGCCTCCGACATCTCCCGGCCCTCCTGGGTCAGGCCGGTCATGTGGTACGCGTTGCCGAAGGTGGCGAAGCCGCCGAGTTCGCAGTAGATCCGGGCGCCACGGCGTCGGGCGTGCTCCAGCTCCTCCAGCACCAGGACGGCGCCGCCCTCGCCGAGCACGAAGCCGTCCCGGCTGGCGTCGAACGGCCGTGAGGCGTGGGTGGGATCGTCGTTCCGCGAGGAGGTGGCCTTGATCGCGTCGAAGCAGGCCACCGTGATCGGGGAGATCGGCGAGTCCGAGGCGCCGGCCAGGCAGACGTCGGCCCGGCCGTCCTCGATCGCGTGCAGCGCGTAGCCGACGGCGTCCAGCCCGGAGGTGCAGCCGGTCGAGACGGTCTGCACCGGACCGCCGGCGCCAGCCTGTTCGGCCACCGCGGAGGCCAGCGTGCTGGGCGAGAAGGCCCGGTGCAGGTGCGGCTCGGCCTCCCGGTGGTCGACGTCCCAGCGGTCGCCGCGGCTGCTGACCGCGACGTAGTCGTGCTCCAGCCGGGTGGTGCCGCCGACCGCGGTGCCCAGCGAGACGCCGAGCCGCCAGGGGTCCTCGCGGGCCAGCTCCAGCCCGGCGTCGCGCACCGCCTCGGCGGCGGCGACCAGGGCGAACTGGACGTAGCGGTCGGAGCGGGCGATCTGCTCGGGGGTCAGGCCGCAGGCCCCCGGGTCGAAGTCGCACTCGGCGGCTATCCGGGAGCGGAACCCGGTCGGGTCGAAGAAGGTGATGCCGCGGGTCGCGGTGCGCCCGGCGGTGAGGGTGTCCCAGAACTGCGGGGCGCCGATGCCGCCGGGGGCCACCACGCCGACCCCGGTGACCGCCGCCCGGCGGGTCATGACGCCCCGCCGGACGCCCCGACCTGGACATGCGGGCCGGTGCCCGGGGTCTCCTCGGTGTCCACGTGGCCGAGGTCGGGCCGGGGGGCCAGCGGGCCGAGGTGGAAGACCATCCGGGCCTCGGTGTCGCCGACGTTGCGGAACCGGTGGCGCATGTCGATCGGGATCATCAGCCCGTGGTCGGCGCGCAGCTCGTGCGTGACGCCGTCCAGGTCGACCTCCAGCTCGCCGCAGACCACGTACACGAACTCCTCGGAGTACGGGTGGTAGTGCTCGCTGATCCGCTCGCCCGGCTGCATGATCGCCAGTCCCATGAAACCGCTGGTGGAACCCACGGCGGTGGGGGTGAGCATGGCGCGCAGGTCGCCACCGCGGCGGCGGTTGGGCGCCGCCTCGTCGACATGCATGATGCGTGGGGTCTGCGTGGTCATGGTTTTCCTCTCCAAGTGGCTTCGCAGGGAGGGCCCGAGTGGGTCGGGCCAGGCCGTGGACGGCTCAGGCGCCGGCGGCGCGGCGATCGGTGAGCAGGGTCGTCGCGCACTGGCGCAGCAGCTCGCACAGCCCCGGCTCGGTATGGAGTTCGTACGGCTCGGTGGGGTCGAGCAGGGCGGCCAGCCGGCCCGCGGCGCCGAGGTCGGCCAGTCCGACGGCCGCGGCGGGCGCCGCCGTCGGCTCGGTGCGCAGGTCGACCATCCGGACCACGACGTCGTCGCGGTGGAACAGGCTGCTCGCCACCAGGGCGCCGCCCGGCTCCAGCGCCATCCGGTCCTGCTCGGCGAGCAGGGCGGCCAGCTCGGCGCCGCGGCCGGGCCGCACCGGGTAGTGCAGCGCGTACCGGCCGACCCGGCCCGGCGTGCCCGGCGCCGCCACGTGCTGGACCAGCGGCAGCGCCGCCCGGACGAAGAACGAGCGGGCCGACTCCGGGTCGGAGAGGTCGCGATCCTCCTCCAGGAACGGGTTGATCGCCTCCTCCACCGCCCGCACCTCGGGCTGCATCGCCACGTGCCGTAGCGCCGCCCCGAGGTCGCCGGCCACCTCCACGGCCCGCACCACGCGGTTGCCGTGCAGGAAGAGCGAGGTGCGCAGCAGCCGGGTGCGGTCGTCCACCCGGGCCCGCGGGGAGTCGTAGCCGGACAGCAGCTCGGCGACCTTCTGCTCGCTGCCGGGCCGGACGGTGAAGGTGATGGCGTGCCGGACGATGCCGTCCAGCACCGGGGCCGGGCCGTCGACCAGCTGGGTGCCACTGGTCTCCCGGAGGATGGTGTAGCGCAGCGAGCGGGTCTGCTCGACGCAGCTGTGCATCGGCTTCACCACCGCGCGATGGCTCTCGCTGTCCACCCAGTCGAGGAACTGCTGGGCGTTGTCCCACTCGCTGGTGATCAGCCACTGGGAGGGGTCCTCGATCGACTGGCAGAGCTGGTCGCTCACATGTCCGGGTACCGAGGCCACCTGGTGGCGCAGCTCCTCGTAGACGTCGAGGAAGCGTTCCTGGGCGCCGTCGCGAACGTTGAGCATCAGCACCACCCGGAGCCGGGCGGCGGTGGGTGAGGTGCCTCGCAGGGTGGCCGCGGTCGATGCGGACACGGTCGTCATACCTACTCCTCTGGAAGGGCGTCTGCCGTCCGGGTGACGGCTCGCTGGGAGCTACAGCGCAGCGCTGAAGGCCATGAAGTCGATCGTGGTCCTCCGCCAGGAATGCCGCGAGAGCGGGAAGCCATCCGGGCGAAAACCATCCGGATCGGACCGCTGGCCGAGCGCGCGAGCCCGGGTGATCGGAGGCTGGGGCGGGGTGCTTCGGCCGGTGTCCGCACCGGCCGGGGTACCGGGCACGTCCAGACGCGTCGTACAGAACACGTCGTACAGACGGGAGCAACTGATGAACTCGCAGGTCGATGGCCGGGTACCGGTCCTCGTCGTGGGTGGCTCGCTGGTCGGGCTGTCCACCTCGGTCTTCCTGGGCCGATTGGGTGTCGGGCACCTGCTGGTCGAGAAGCATCCGGGCACCTCGCACCACCCGCGCGGACGCGGCAACAACCTGCGGACCATGGAGCTGTTCCGGGTCGCCGGGCTGGAGCAGCGGATCCGGGCGGCGGCGTCGGTGCTCGCCGACAACCACGGCATCCTGCAGGCCGACACGCTGGCCGGCCCGGAGCACGAGTGGCTGTTCCGGCAGATCGACCCCGGCGGGGCGCTGGCCAGGTTCAGCCCCTCCGGCTGGTGCCTCTGCAGCCAGAACGACCTGGAGCCGGTCCTGCTGGAACGGGCCCGCGAGCTGGGCGGCGACCTGCGCTTCGGCACCGAGCTGGTCTACTTCGAGCAGGACGAGCGAGAGGTGATCGCCACCCTGCGCGACCGCGCCACCGGAGAGCAGTGGGTGGTGCGCGCCGACTACCTGGTCGCCGCGGACGGCCCGCGCAGCCCGGTGCGGGAGAAGCTGGGCATCCGGCAGACCGGCCCCGGCGACCTGTTCCACAACGTCAGCATCACCTTCCGAGCCAAGGGACTTGCCGAGGTGGTGGGTGATCGCCGGTTCATCGTCTGCTACCTGACGAACAGTCAGGGAGCCGGTGCGCTGCTGCCGGTGGACAACGAGGAGCACTGGGTGTTCCACGCGCCCTGGCATCCCGAACTGGGCGAAACCCTGGACGACTTCACCGACCGGCGGTGCGTCGCGCACATCCGGGCCGCCGTCGGGGTACCGGACCTCGACGTCGAGATCACCGGCAAGGCGCCCTGGCACGCGGCCGAGCGGGTGGCCGAGCAGTACTCGGTCGGGCGGATCTTCCTGGCCGGGGACTCGGCCCACGAGATGTCCCCGACCGGTGCGTTCGGTTCCAACACCGGCATCCAGGACGCGCACAACCTGGCCTGGAAGCTGGCCGCGGTGCTGCGCGGCTGGGCCGGCCCCGGCCTGCTGGACACCTACGGCGAGGAGCGCCGGGCGGTGGCGCGGGCGACCAGCGAGCGGGCCACCGAGCGGTCGGCCGAGCACCAGCACCCCGGCTACGGCGCGGTGCCCGGGACCGGGCGGCAGGGCAACGTGCTGGCGGTCGCGCTGGGTTACCGCTACCCGGTCGGCGCCGTGGTGGGCGCGGACCCGGCGCTGCCGGCGGTGCCCGAGCGGTTCGAGCCGAGCGGCGCCGCCGGCACCCGGGCGCCGCACGTCTGGCTGCGCCGAGCGGCCGGTGCGACGGGCGGGGGCGTTGCCACCCGGGCCGCCACACGGCTCTCCACGCTGGACCTCTTCGAGGCCTCGCCGGTGCTGCTCAGCGGTCCCGGTCCAGTGGACTGGCACGGCGCGGCCGGGCGGCTCGCCGACCGGCTGGCCGTCCCGCTGGTGAGCTACCGGATCGGCGACGAGCCGGAGTGCGAGCTGGTGCCGGAGCCCGGCGGCGACTGGGCGGCCTCCTTCGGCGTGTCGAGCGGTGGCGCGGTGCTGGTCCGCCCGGACGGGTTCGTGGCCTGGCGCTCGACCGGGCCGGTGGCCGACCCGGAGGCGGAACTCGACCGCGTGCTGCGTGCCGTCCTGCGGTGGGCGCAATGACCGGACCGTCCAGGCGGGAGCTGCTGTGGCGGAGCTCGGCGCTGCTGACCGCCGTGGCGGTGGGCGGGATCGCGGCGGTGCCGGCCGCCGCGGTGGAGCGGCGATCCCGTTCCACCGTTCGGACCTACTACCTCGCCGCCGACCAGGTGACCTGGAACTACGCCCCGCAGGGCGGCAACCTGATCACCGGTGCGCCGTTCGCCGGTGACGAGCGCGACTTCACGGTCCCCGGGCCGGGCCGGCTCGGTGCGGTCTACCAGAAGTCGCGGTACCGGCAGTACACCGACGATTCGTTCGGCACCCCGGTCCGCCCGGCCGCCGAGGAGACCCACCTGGGACTGCTCGGACCGGTGCTGCGGGCCGCGGTGGGCGACACCGTCCGGGTGGTGTTCCGCAACAACACCCCGTTCCCGGCCTCGATCCACCCGCACGGGGTCTTCTACACCAAGGCCAACGAGGGGACGATGGGCTCGGACGGCACGACGCCCAGCGGCCCGACCGGTGGCATGGTCGCGCCCGGCGACACCTTCACGTACACCTGGGAGGTCCCCGAGCGGGCCGGCCCCGGGCCGAACGACCCGTCCTCGATCGCCTGGCTCTACCACGACCACAGCGTGACGATGGGCGTGCCGCGCACCGAGGCCGGGCTGGTGGGCGCCCTGGTGGTGACCCGCCGGGCCGACGCCACCCCCGACGCCCGGCCGGCCGACGTGGACCAGGAGCTCTTCGCCCTGTTCACCGAGTTCGACGAGACCGGCAGCCCGTACTTCGAGCAGAACCTCGCCCGGTACGCGCCCGGGCAGACCGTCGACACCGGCGACCCGGCGTTCCGGCTGAGCTGCCGGAAGGCCTCGATCAACGGCTACCTGTTCGGCAACGGGCCGCACGGCACCACCGCCACCGAGCCCGGTCTCCGGCTCGTCCAGGGGCGGCTGGCGCGCTGGCACGTCTTCGGCTTCGGCGGTGTGGGTGACCAGCACACGCCGCACTGGCACGGCAACACGGTCACTGTCGCCGGGCGGCGCACGGACGTGGTCACCGTGCTCCCGGCCAGCATGATCACCGCCGACATGCGGCCGGACAACCCCGGCATCTGGCAGTTCCACTGCCACGTGGACGCGCACATGCTCGGCGGCATGGCCACCCGCTACCAGGTGCGGGAAGCGACCGGGTAGCGGCCGATGGTGGGCGGTGCGGCACGATGGGGACCACGGAGTCGAGGGGAGGCACAGTGAGCGGACGGGGAGGCTCTCGGTGGGCGCTGGCGGTGGTGGCCGCGGGGCTGGCGGTCTGGCTCGCCGCCCGCGGCGGTGGGCACCTGGGCCCGGCCGGCCCGGCGGCCAGTCCGCCGCGGGCCACGGCCAGCGGGGCGGCGTCGGCCGGGGGAGCGGACGACACCCCGAGTCCGTCCGCCTCGGACGCCTACGACCCCGCGCACTTCGCCACCCAGGTGCGGACCCGGGCCGCCGCGGCCGGGATCGACCCGCAGCTGCTGATGGCGATCCTCTACAACGAGTCCTACAAACCGCACGATCCCGCCTTCGAACGGGCCTGGCAGCAGCTCAAACCGGACGCCGCCTTCGGCATCGCCAACATGCACAGGGCGGCCTTCGACGACACCAAGCGGGGCCGCGACTTCGCCGACCGCGACTGGGACGAGCTGCCCGGCGACCCCGACCTCGCGATCGAGGCCGCCGCCTGGTACCTGCACGACCTGGGTGCCCAGCTGCCCGCCCACTGGTCCGCCGGCTACACCAGGGACGACCTGCTCGCCCTCGGCTACAACACCGGCGCCGGCAACATGCTCGCCTTCGCCCGTGGCACCTCGCTCGGCCCGGCCGCCCAGTCCTACCTGAACCAGCTGCACGGCAACTGGACCAAGGCCGCGGCGGCCCTGGCGGGGTGACCCCCCTCAGCGCGGCCGGAGTTCGCAGCGGTGGCTGAGGAAGTTGCCGAGCCGTCCGTCGCCCTCGCCGTCCTTGTTGGCGCAGGCCATGCCGACCAGGTGGCCCGCCTCACGGCGCAGGCCCAGCATCAGCTGGGGGCTGTTGACCCGGGCATCGGCGGTGGGTAGTTGCAGCGGCAGGCTCGCCAGCAGGTCCCAGGCGTCCGTACTGACCGCGGCGGCGCCGGCCTGCTCCCCGGCTACTCCCACCTCGATCCGACCATCCGTCAGAGTCCTCAGCTCGACCGGGAGTTCACCGTCCGGGGTGCAGATCCGGCCGCTCCAGTCGCCCGCCGGCAGCTCCATCGGGCGGGTCGGCCGCGGAGTCATCGGGTTGATCCACGCGTCCTGGAAGCCGGGCACCAACTCGCCGAGCACGTACCGCAGGATCGCGTCGCGGGCCGCCTTGTCGGTGGAGTTGGAGAGTACCGCGACCGAGAGCCGCCGCTCCGGCAGCGCGACCGTCATGGCGGCCACCCCACCGCCGCCACCGCCGTGGCTCTGCACCAACTGCCCGGCGCCGGCTGCCAGGCACCAGCCCAGCCCGTAGCCGACCTGCTCGTTGATCGGCAGCGCGGCCCGCATCGCGGCGGCCGTCCGCGGCTCCAGCAACCGGTGGTAGGTCTGCGCGAAGAGTGCCAACTCACCCGCCGGTGCCCAGCCGAGGGTGGCACCGGGGTGGCCGCAGTCGTAGTCGGGGTAGCCGCGACCGTCGGCCGCGTGCCGGACCGCCGCCGGAGCCGGGCCCGGGTACGTCCGGGCGAGCCGGCTGTGGGTGAGCCCGAGCGGCTCGAGGACCCGCTCCCGGACGAACCCGCCCAACTCCAGCCCGGTGACGGACTCCAGCAGCCGGCCGAGGATCCGGTAGCCCAGGTTGGCGTACTCGAACCCGCTCCCCGGCTCGCGGAACAGCACCGCGTAGCGGTCCGGGTCGATCCGCGGCGCGCCGTCGCCGTAGTCCCAGTCGTAGTACGGCCCGAACCCGCCCCGGTGCTGGAGCAGTTGGCGGACCGTCGGCGCGGGCCACCGGCCGAACTCACCCGGCACCGGCGCGTCCAGCTCGAGCAGTCCCTGGTCGGCCGCGACGCAGACGGCGACGGCGGTGATCGGCTTGGTGACGGAGCCCAGCGGGTAGACGGTGTCGGTGCCGGCCCGCCGCCCGGTGGCGAGTTCGGCCGCCCCGTACGCCTCGGCGAGCACCACCTCACCCCGCTCGGCCACCGCCACCGAGACCGACGGGCAGCCGTGCTCCGCCAGTGCCGCCGTACAGCGCTCGCCCAACTCGTCCAGCATGGTGGCCCTCCCCGTCCGCACCGGTGATCGGGTGCGACCCTAGCCCGCGTCCCTCGGCGCCCGGCCGGCGGCCCCGAGCGTCGCCACCAGCGGTGTGGCGGGCCCGTCCGGGGCGACCGGGCGAGATCGGCCGGCCGCAGTCCGGCCCGGCCGTCAGTCGCCGTAGAGGCGGGCCCGGCGTTGTTCTTCGAGATCCAGCAGGCGGGACATCTCCTTGCCGTCCGCGTCGAGTTCGATCGGGGTGTTCTCGTCCGGTGGGAACCTCCCCTCGGCGCGCAGCTGCTCCTCCTGGACCATGACCGGGAGTTGCGAGTCGATGTCGCAGGGGCGTGGGCCCTCGGGGCCGTCGGGGCCGATCCGCAGCAGGCGCTCGACCCGGGCCACCCGCAGGTGTCGGTCATCGGGGAGGTGCACGTCGTTGCCGCGCCGCTTGTCGAGCCGGTCGGCGGCGCGGGTGTAGGCGGCGCGCTCGGCCTGGTTCAGCCGGTGGGTCACCGGGGCCATCACCCGCAGGTTGAAGGAGAGCTGGTCGCGGGCGGCCTGCGGGCTGGTCGCGACACCGGCGGAGTCGGGCCGCCAGCCCTGACCGTCGTTCTCGGCGATCATGAAGGTCGGCGGCAGCAGCACCCCGCCGGGGTGGGTCCGGGCGGCGCGCAGGGCGTGCGCCCGGACGTCCTCGGGCACCGAGCCCGGGCGGGGGACCAGGGCGAGCAGCTCGATCAGCAGGATGCCCTCGGACATGCCGGTGGGGAAGATCGGGTCGACCACGAACCCCTCCGTGGGGTCGGGGAACCTGTGCGAGCGGCCGGTCGGCGCCGGGTCGGGGTCGGTCGGGCGCGGCGGCTCGGGACCCTCCGGCCCCATCCGGATGAACTGCTCGGCGCGGATCACCCGGTAACGGACGCCGCGCACGGTGAGATCGTCGAGCGTCTCCCAGTCGAGCCGTTCCGCCGCCTGCTGGTACTCGGCCCGGGCGTCCTCGTCGCCCGCCTCCTCGGCCTCGTGGGCCAGCTTGCGCAGGCACATCGCCATGCTGTCCCGAGCGCCCTGCGGCTCGGGGTTGCTGAGGTGCGCCCGGAGTTCCCAGCCGCCCGCCTCGCGCTCGACGGCGACCCCGAAGACGGGGCCGCCCGCCGAGAGCAGGTCGGGGTAGGGCTCGCGCGCCTTCCAGGCCTCCAGGTCCGCCAGGGCGGCGACCGGGGCCTCGGGGGCGGTGACCCGGATCGTCCGGTACGCGGGAATGTAGTCGCCGTGCTCAGCCATGGTCACAGCATGCCAACGCGTGGTCACTCGGCGCAGCCGGATCGCTGAAACTCCGCTGGCGGGCGAAGACCGGAGGGGCGTCGAGGCCGGTGCACGCCCGCGCCTGGTAGGTCAGAGCTGGGGCGCGTGGATCGGTGCGAGCGCCCTCCGATGCGCCGATCCGCCGGTCAGTAGGTGTGCTGGGCCGTCACCTCCGCCGAGAGCGCCAGCGCGGCCTCCGCCGTCGGGCCGCGCCGGTCGCGCACCAGCAGCATCAGCGCGTCGAGCACCGCGAGATGGGCCAGCCGGCTGGCCACCGCCTCCAGGCCGAGCACCAGCTCCTGGCCGCCGGCGACCAGGCTCCGGGTGGCGGCCTCGGTGAGCGGTGAACAGGCGTAGCTGGTCAGGGCGATGACCTCGGCGCCGGCCGCCCGGGCCCGGCGCGCGGCGTCGACCACGGTGCGGGTGGCGCCGCTGTGGCTGACGGCCAGGCAGGCCGCGCCGGCCGGCAGGGTCCCGGCGGCCAACTGGGCGGTGGACGAGTCGGCTGGTACGTCCACCCCGCAGCCGAGTGCCCGAAGCCGGTAGGCCGCGTCCAGCGCCACCGCGCCGGACAGTCCCTCGCCGATCACCAGCACCCGGCCGGCGGTGGCGATCGCCTCGGCGGCGGCGCGCAGTTGGGCGCCGCCGACGGTGGCGGCCAGCCCGTCCAGCGCCTCCCGCGCGGCCCGCACGGTAGTGGCGAGGGCTTGCTCGGCCGGGTCACCGCTGCTGGGCACGGCCGACTGGGGGGCCTCCCGGGCGGCCGCGATCTTGACCTCCTGGTAGCCGCGGAAGCCGAGTCGCTGGCAGGCCCGCACCACGGTGGACGGCGCGGTGCTCGCCAGTGCGGCGACGTCGCTGACGCTGAGGCCGACCAGGTCGGCGCCGCGGTCGAGGAAGACCTGCGCGACCCGGGCCTCGGCGTCCCGCAGGTCGGGCAGCCGGGCCCGCAGCCGGGCGGCCAGCCGGCCGTGGGCCCGGTCGGCGGTCGACTCTTCGGAATTCTGTTCCATAGGTATAGAGTACCGTGGAATCGAATTCCGGATGCGTGGTGAGGGCGAGGAGGTGGACGTGCTGGTGTCGGTGACGGTGCTGGCCGCGGCGGGGTTGCACGCGTCGTGGAACGCGCTGGCGCACGGCGTGCGGGACAAGCTGCTCGGGTTCGCGCTGCTCAACGTGGCGTACCTGGCCTGCGCGCTGGTGCTGGTCTGCCTGGCGCCGCTGCCGGACCGGGCGGCCTGGCCCTACCTGGCCGCCTCGGCGACCTTGCAGGTGCTCTACCTGGCGCTGCTGTTGCAGGCCTACAGGCTGGGCGACTTCGGCCAGATGTACCCGCTGGCGCGCGGCAGTTCGGTCTGGCTGGTGGCGATCCTGTCCACCGTGCTGCTCGGACGGCCGCTGCCGGGTGGCGAGTTGGCCGGGGTGCTGGTGATCTCCGGTGGCCTGGCCGGCCTGGCGTTCGCCGACGGGCTGCCGCGACGTGACCAACTGCCGGCATTGACAGCGGCGTTGGGTACCGGCGTGCTGATCGCCTCGTACACCCTGGTGGACGGTACGGGGGTTCGGCAGGCCGGCAGCGTCCTCGGGTACGTGGCCTGGCTCTTCCTGCTGCAGAGCCCGGTGCTGCCGTTGCTGGTGCTGGCCCGGCGCGGGCGCGGGGTGCTGGCCGAGCTGCGCCCGCTCTGTCGGCGCGGTCTCGCCGGGGGCGTGCTCTCGCTGGTCGCGTACGGGCTGGTGGTCTGGGCGCAGTCGCGGGCCGCGCTCGCCACCGTCGCCGCGCTGCGCGAGACCAGCATCGTGATCGCGGCGCTGATCGGCACCCTGGTCTTCCACGAGCGGCTCGGCCGGCTGCGGATGGCCGCCAGCGGCGTGGTGCTGGCCGGCATAGCGGTGCTCGAACTCGCCCACGGCTAGGGGTCGTCCGGGGCCGGCTCGGCGGTCCGGCCGAGGGGCGCGCGCGAGTGGAGCGGGGGCGGTCAGGCGCGGGCGGCGGCGAGTTGGGCGGTCAGCAGCGCGGGGGCCTCGGCCAGGGACGGGCCGTACCAGGTGAGGTGGCGGCCGCTGAGCAGGGCGGCCGGGACGCCGGGGAAGGCCTCCGGGCCGTCGGTGCGGGTGAAGCGGTAGGGCTCGTCCGGCAGGATCACCAAGTCCGGCCGCGCGGCGCGGAGTTCGGTGAGCGGAAGCTTCGGGTAGCGGTCCGCGTGGTCGGCGTAGAGCTGGCGGATCCCCAGGCGGTGCAGCAGGTCGCCGGCGAAGGTGTCGCGACCGAGCACCATCCACGGGCGCCGCCAGATCGGAACGACCGCACTGGGTGCGACGGCTGGCCGGGGAAGGGCCCGCCAGGCCGCCGCCGCGGCGTCCAGCCAGCCGGGGCGGGGCAGGCCGCAGGCGACGGTGAGCAGGCGGTCCAGGGAGCTGAGGGCCTGGTCGAGGGAGCGGACCTCGGTCACCCAGACCGCCAGCCCGGCCGCGCGCAGGGCCGCCAGGTCGGCGGCGCGGTTCTCCTCCTCGTTGGCGAGCACCAGGTCGGGCCGCAGCCCGATGATCCGGGCGACGTCGGGGTTCTTGGTGCCGCCGATCCGGACCACCGCCAGGTCGGCCGGATGGCTGCACCAGTCGGTCGCCCCGAGCAGCAGGCCGGGCGCGGTGGCGGCCACCGCCTCGGTGAGCGAGGGCACCAGGGAGACCACCCGGTGCACCGGGCCCAGCCGGAGCAGGTGGCCCAGGTCGTCTCTCGCGGCACCGGAAGGCCGGCCTACCGGGGTGTCCATGCGCTCAGCCTGGCCGGACGGGTGGTGGGCGTGGGGCGGATGTAGTGGGCGACGAACTGGCGGTGGGCCGAGCGCGGCGGGTCCGGCTCGCCGGGGGTCAGCCAGGTCTCCATGGTGCGGATCCGGCCGCCCATCAGGTACGGGCGGCAGGAGAGCCCGGCTCGGCGCGGCGCCGTTCCCGACGGGCCCCCACCGGCGGCCGAGGTGATCTCGAACTGTCTTGCGTGCACGCGCTGTTGGACGATCCAGACGGTCGGCGGCGGGCCGGCCGAGCCGCCGACCGGTTCGGCCCGGGCCTCCTCCAGCAGGGCGGCCCACTCGGCGGCCGAGTGGTGCCGGCCGAAGCGGAGTTCGCCGGACTGCGGGGCGTCCGCCCTCTTCAGTACGAACTCGGTTCGATGGCTGTGCAGTTGGGCGAGGTCGGCGGGATCCAGCAGGGCCACCGGCCGGCTCCACGGCAGCAGTAGCCGTACCGCCTGCCGCTCGCCGGCGGTGAGCGCGGCGGGCCGGGCGGCCGGGTCGCTCAGCCAGGCCGAGTAGAGCCCGGAGGAGAGTTGGGAGAGCTCCAGCGGCACGGTGCAGCCGACCATCCGGGGTGCCAGTGCCGAGAACAGCTCGGCGAACCGCGCGCGGTCCTGCTGGACCGAGTGGATCGAGCAGGCCCGGTGCAGGTAGCCGGGCGCGCCGGGCGGGAGCGGCGGCACCCGGTCGCCGGGGTAGTGGGCCAAGTGCCGCACACCGTCCGGGTTGTCATTGAGCGCGCTGGTCAGCGCGTCGAACCTCTCGCGCACCTTCGGGTCGTCGCGCAGCACCCAGTGCACCGACCGGTGGCCCGCCGACCGGCCGTCGGCACCCGGGAGTTCGCCGAAGTAGTCGCGCAGCCCGTCCAGCGGTCGGCCACCGAGGCCGGCCGGCAGGCGGAGCAGTCCTGCGGTGATCGTCCAGAGGTCGTCGGGCCGTTCGAAACCCGCCACCGCGGTGTCGAAACCGGTGTCCACCACCTTGGGGCCGTCCCCGGCGATCACCACGTCGGGACGGCCGTACAGCAGGTCGGCCGCGGACTCCGAGAGCAGCCACTCGTCCGGCAGCCGGCGGCGGTCGGGGCCGAGCACCGGCCAGTCCAGGTGGCGCTGCCGGGTGTGCGCGGCGAGTTCGGCGTACCGCTGGGAGACCGGCGTCGCCTCGCCGCCCGCCCGGACCACCCGCAGCACCTTCAGATGTGCCCGGAACAGCGCTCGCAGCAGGGCCTCGAAGCGGGCCAGCGACCGGTCGGAGGTGACCATCGGCAGCAGCAGGCTGTCCGGTGCCTCGGCCGCCCAGCCGGTCCGGGCCAGCCGCTCGCGGAACTCCCCGAGCAGTTCCTCGGGAGTCGCGCGGACGCCGGGGAGGGCTTCGATGATCGGATCCACCGGCGCTCCTAGTATCCCAGAATTAGCTGACTTATCGTCAGTTCTCTTGCATGGCAGGGTTCTTCGCAGAGGTACTACTGCATTGCCCGGGGGTGGCGCAAGTGCGCGTCGGGCCAAGGTCGGGCCAAGGCCGCGCCAAGGGAGGGTCGGGGTCGCGGCGACGTCGCCGAACAGCCCCGGCCTGCCCGGCGGCACCCGCCGATCGGCGGTGGATCCCCCGCCGATCGGCTGCTTAACGCAGCCCTGACGTGACGTGAGGTTACCTTCGGGTAGTTTTGCGGTGCCGAATTGGTGAACACTTGTCCATGACTCCGTGAAGGACCGTCACGTGCCGCTGCCCAGCACCCGCCGTTCCCGCCGTCTCGCACGATCCGCGCTGGCCCTCACCGCCGCTCTCGCCGTGCTGCCCGCGACGCCCGCCCTCGCTGCCACCCCCGTGCCGGCCCCCGCTCCGGTCGCCAACTCCGCCACCCCGCACCTGGACGCCGTCGAGCAGACGCTGCGTCAGGTCTCGCCCGGCCTGGAGGGCACGGTCTGGCAGCGCACCGCCGGCAACTCCCTGGACGCCCCGGCCGACGACCCGTCCGGCTGGCTGCTGCAGACCCCGGGCTGCTGGGGCGACCCGACCTGCGCCAACCGTCCCGGCAGCCAGGCGCTGCTGGCGAAGATGACCGCCGACATCGCCGCCGCGACCCGCACGGTCGACATCTCCTCGCTCGCCCCGCTGCCCAACGGCGCGTTCGAGGACGCCATCGTCGCCGGGCTCAAGTCCGCGGTGGCGAACGGCCACCGGCTCCAGGTGCGGATCCTGGTCGGCGCCGCGCCGATCTACAACATCAACGTCCTGCCCACCTCCTACCGCGACGAGCTGGTGGGCAAGTTGGGTGACGCGGCCGGTTCGGTCACGCTCAACGTGGCCTCGATGACCACCGCCAAGACCTCGTTCTCCTGGAACCACGCCAAGTTGCTGGTGGTGGACGGCCAGAGCGTGATCACCGGCGGCATCAACGACTGGAAGGCCGACTACCTCGACACCGCCCACCCGGTCACCGACGCCGACCTGGCGCTGACCGGTCCGGCGGCCGGCGTCGCCGGCCGCTACCTGGACACCCTGTGGGGCTGGACCTGCCAGCACACCGGGGTGTTCTCGGCCGCCTGGTTCGCCTCCTCCAACGGTGCCGGCTGCCTGGCCACGATGGAACAGGACACCAACCCGGCCCCCGCCACCACCGGCGACGTCCCCGTCATCGCCGTCGGCGGCCTGGGCGTCGGCATCCAGAACGCCGACCCCGGCTCCGCCTTCCAGCAGGCCCCGGCCACCGCGCCGGACACCAGCTGCGGCCCGATCAAGCTGCCCGACCACACCAACGCCGACCGCGACTACGCCACCGTCAACCCCGAGGAGAGCGCCCTGCGGGCACTGGTGGGCAGCGCAACCAGCCACATCGAGATATCCCAGCAGGACCTCAACGCCACCTGCCCGCCGCTGCCCCGCTACGACGTCCGGCTCTACGACACCCTCGCGGCCAAGCTCGCCGCCGGGGTCAAGGTGCGGATCGTGGTCAGCGACCCGGCCAACCGCGGCGCGGTCGGCAGCGGCGGCTACTCGCAGATCAAGTCGCTCTCCGAGGTCAGTGACGTGCTGCGGGACCGGATCGCCGCGGTGACCGGCCAGGACCCGGCCGCTGCCAAGGCGACCATGTGCCAGAACCTGCAGCTCGCCTCGTTCCGGGCCGCCCCCGGCGACACCTGGGCGGACGGCCACCCGTACGCGCTGCACCACAAGTTGGTCTCGGTTGACGGCGCCGCCTTCTACCTCGGCTCCAAGAACCTCTACCCGGCCTGGCTGCAGGACTTCGGCTACGTGACGGAGGACCGGACCGCCGCGGCCGACCTGGACGCCCACCTGCTCACCCCGGAGTGGCAGTACTCCCAGGCCACCGCGACCGTGGACTACACCCGCGGCATCTGTCCGTCCTGATCACCCGACCGGGCCGGTTCCTCCGTGGCGGAGGACCGGCCCGCGCCGGCCGGCACGGCGTTGACGAGATCCGGGGCCTGCTCGGGCCGGCCGCGCCGGCTCTGCAGGCCGGCCAGCTCGGCGTCGCCGCGCACCAGGGTGCCCGCCTGCTCGACCGAGAGCGGGCGGGCGAACAGGTAGCCCTGGCCCAGTGGGCAGCCCATCGCGGCCAGGAGGTCGCGCTGCGTGTCGTGCTCGATGCCCTCGGCGACGACCTGCACGTCGAGCGTGTCGGCGATCCGGGCTATCCCCTCGACCAGCGCGTACTGCTGCGGGGAGTGCGCCAGGCCGTCGATGAACGACTTGTCGATCTTCAGGATCGAGATCGGGAACTCGCGCAGATAGCTCAGCGAGGAGTAGCCGGTGCCGAAGTCGTCGATGGCGATCTTGACCCCGAGCTCGGTCAGCGCCCGCATGTCCGCGCGCACCCGCTCGTCGCGGCGCATCAGCACGCTCTCGGTCAGCTCCAGGACCAGCGAGCCCGGCGCCAGCCCGGAGTCGCGGACGGTCTCGCGCACCACGTCGACGAAGCCGGCGTCGCGGAACTGCCGGGCCGACACGTTGACGTTCACCCGCAGCGGCGGCCGCTGGTCGGCCCCGCGCCGGGCACTGCTGGCCCGCTGCCAGTCCGCGGTGTCCGCGGCGGCCCGTTCCAGCACCCAGGCGCCGAGCTGGACGATCTGCCCGCTCTCCTCGGCCACCGGGATGAACTCGTCCGGCAGTACCAGGCCGCGCTGGTCGTGCGGCCAGCGGATCAGCGCCTCGAACCCCACCAGGTCGCCGGTGGCGAGGTCGACCACCGGCTGGTAGCGCAGCTCGAACGCCGAGTCGGCGAGGGCCAGCGCGTGGTCCAGCCGCTCGTTGATCTCGTGCCGCGAGATCAGGCCGGCCTGCAGTGCCGGCTGGTAGCGCCGCCACTGCCGCTTGCCGGCCGCCTTGGCCGCGTACAGCGCGAGGTCGGCGTGGGTGAGCAGTTCGGCCGCGTCCTCGCTGTCCTCGGTGGTCGCGACCCCGACGCTGGCCGCCACCCGGACCGCCCCGGAGCTCAGCTTGAACGGCTCGTTGAGCGCGGCCAGCACGGTGTCCGCGATCGCCCCGACGTCGGCCGGCCGCAGCGCGTCCTCGACCAGCACCGCGAACTCGTCACCGCCCAGGCGCGCCGCGGTGTCCGAGGCGCGCAGCGCGGTGGACAGCCGCAGTGAGACCGCCACCAGCAACTCGTCACCCACCGCGTGTCCCTGGGTGTCGTTGACCACCTTGAAGTCGTCCAGGTCGATGAAGAGCACCCCGGTCACCGTGCCGCCGCGCCGGCTGCGGGTCAGCGCGTGGCCCACCCGGTCCTGGAAGAGTACCCGGTTGGCCAGGCCGGTCAGCGAGTCGTGGAACGCCCGGTGGGTCAACTCGCGTTCCATCTGCCGCTGTTCGGTGACGTCCCGGAGGGTGAGCACCAGGGCGCCGACGGTCGGGTCGTCGCGCAGGTCGTTGCAGCGGACCTCGGCCTCGATCAGGGTGCCGTCGTGGCGCAGCAGCCGCCAGTGCTCGCGCTGCTCGCTGGAGTGGTCGCGCGAGCGCATCCGGGCCAGCGCGCCGCCGATCGTCCGGGTGTCCTCGGTGGGCACCAGGTCGGCCAACCGGGTGCCGGCCAGGTCGGCGCGGCCGAGCACCCGCTCGGCCGAGGAGCTCGCGTACCGGATGCCGTCCTCGGCGGTCAGGATCAGGATCACGTCGGAGGCGTTCTGCACCAACGTGCGGAAGTAGGCCTCGCTGTCGCGTCTGGTGATCTCCTGGCTGAGCATGACCCGCTCCACGGCGAGTGCCGACTGCGCCGCGACGATCTCCAACGAGTCCCAGCGCGAGGTGAGTTCCTGCTCGGTGCCGGTGACGATCAGCGCGCCGATCAGCGGGTCGCCGGACGGTCGCTTGTCCAGCGCCAGCGGGCAGAGCAGCGCGGTCGGCATCCCGCACAGGAAGGCGGCGAGCTCGGGGCTGAGCTCCTCGGCGCGCAGCAGCCGGGTCTCCGCCGCCGAGGCCGGCGTGAGCGGCAGGCCGGACTCCCCGAGCCCGGGGGAGAGGTCCGCACTCCGCCGGGCCCGCCGGACGCGCAGCACGCCGTGCTCGCTCACCGCCAGCAGCGCCTGGTGGCCCTCCTCGCGGGGCATCAGCCGTGCCGCGACGGCCTGCACCGCGTCCGCCACCTCCTCGACGGTGACCGCCGCGGTCAGCGCGGCGCCGGCCTCGCGCAGCGCGCGTTCGCGGGCCAGCGCCTGGCGGTGCACCAGCACCACGCCGGCCAGCCGGGCGAGCACCAGCAGGAAGAGCACTGCGGAGAACGCCCCGATCACGGCGGCGTGGCTGGTGATGCCGTGCGCCGCCTCCAGGATCAGGATGCCCGGCGCGATCAGCGAGGCCAGCGTGAGCAGGGACAGCCGCCCGGCCGTGATGTCGGTCTGCTGGGTCGGGATCGGCCGGGTCAGCTCGACCATCGAGGGGTGCAGCGCGGCGGCGCCCCAGGCGCAGTAGAAGGCGGCCCAGCCCAGGTCCACCGGAGAGCCGATCCGCCAGTTTCCGTGCAGTTGGATCAGCCCGTAGAGGGCGTCCGAGACCAGCAGGCCGATCGTGCCGACGGTGAGCAGCAGCATCGCGCGGCTTTTTCCGCCGGCCGGTGCCAGCAACCGCAGCAACATGGCCAGGATCAGGATGTCGCCGAGTGGATATGCGATCGAGACCGCCTTCTGCACCCAGCTCAGGTCGGGGGTGTGGACATAGGGGAGGATCAGGTAGATCCAGGCGAGCAGCCCCAGCCCGACGGTCAGGGTCAATGCGTCGATCAGACTGGCCCGGTCCTGGTGCGCACTGCGCCAGCGGATGAACCCCCAGACGCCCACCGCGTACAGAAGATATTCGGCCAAGTAGAAGCCGTCCGCGACCGACGGAAAGGGGTTGTGCAGCCGCAGGAACTGGGTCTGGATGACCTGGACGACCTCGCCGCCGGTGAAGCTGAGGTTCGCCACCGCGAGTAGCAGCCAGGACGCCGGGTGTGCGGGCCGGTTGAGCCGTACGCCGGCCGTGATGGCGGCCACTCCGCCCAGCCCGACACCGGTCCACCAGATGATCCGCTGCTCCGGATACATGTAGTAGATGCCGGTGAAGACCACCATCCAGAGCAGATAGCAGGCCATCAGCTGCTGTCGTCGGCGTGTCAAGAGCGCTACCTCCTCCGCGACATGACCGAATCACCGATAGGGGTACGAATCGGGAGGAATGTCGCGGGTGCAAAGCAATCGGTGGTGCAGTCGGCGGTGTCCGGGAATTCCCGGCCGGAAATGCCCGGTCGGAAATAGGAGTTCGGCCTCGGTCGCCGACTCGGCCACCAGGAGGCATCTGGTGTGAGTATAGTCAGGAGAAACAGCGGCGCGCCTGGTGCTTCGGAGGCACTCGGGCGGGGTGCCGCTGTCCGTTCGCCGCCCCTCCCGCGCAGCGGCGCGGGGTGGGCCACCGACTCCGCGCATCACTGGTGTCCTGGTGCGGGCGCCCCTGGACGAGAGTCGAGACGTGGACGAACCGATCGGTGTCACCGCGAGGAGCGGTGGCCGGCACACCGTGCTGCTCAATGGCGACGGACAGTACTCAATCTGGCCCGGACAGCTGCCGATTCCCATCGGTTGGAGAAGTGTGTACGCGGCGGACTCCCGGCGGCACTGCCTGGCCGAGATCGAGGAACGCCGGCCGGGGACGTCACCGGCCGGCGCCGCGGCCATCGGCGACACCATCCACCAGTTGTTCCGGGCCCGGGTCGCGCGCGATCCGCGGGCCGTCGCGGTGGCCGCCGAAGAAGGCGAGATCGACTACCGGGAGCTGGACCTCCGCAGCGACCGGCTGGCCGGGCGGCTGCGCGCGCTGGGCGCCGGACCGGGCGGGGTGCTGCCGGTCTGCCTGCCGCGCGGGATCGACCTGGTGATCGCGTTGCTCGCGGTGCTCAAGGCCGGTGCCGCCTTCCTGCCGCTCGATCCCGACCACCCGGACCAGCGGCTGAACCGGCTGGTGGTGGACTGCGGGGCTGAACTGCTGATCACCGACCGCGAGCACGGGCCGCGCTTCACCGACGGTCCGGCCGTGCTGCTGGTGGACGAGCCGCGGGACGTGTCCGCCGTGTCCGCCGTGTCCGCCGCGTCCGTGCCGGACGCCGGCCGGCCGTCCGACCCCGCCTACCTGATCTACACCTCCGGTACCACCGGCACCCCCAAGGGGGTGCTGGTGACCCACGGTTCACTGCTGTTCACGCTCGCCCGGGTCACCGAGGCCTACGAGCTCTCCCCGGCCGACCGGGTCCTCCAGCTCGCCGCGCTGGGCTTCGACACCTCGCTGGAGCAGATCTTCGCGACCCTGCTCAGCGGCGCCACCCTGGTCCTCGGTGGCAGCCCCGCCTGGGCGCCCAGCGAGGCGTTGGAGCGGCTGCCCCGACTCGGTGTGACCGTGGCCGACCTGACCCCGGCCTACTGGCACCAGCTGCTCACCCTGCTCCCGGAGCACGGCCCGGGCCTGCCCGGGCTGCGCCTGCTGATAGTCGGCGGCGACACCGTGCCCGCGGAGGACTGCCGCCGCTCGCTGCGCCGGCTGCCCGGCACCCGGCTGGTCAACGCCTACGGGCTGACCGAGGCGGCGGTCACCTCCACCCTGTGCGAACTGACCGCGGAACTGCTGGACGCCGAGCCGTCCGCGCCGGTCCCGATCGGCCGGCCGCTGCCGGGCGTCCGGCTGTACCTGCTGGACGCCGACCTGCGCCCGGTGCCGCCCGGCGAGCGGGGCGAGATCCACCTCGGCGGCCCGGGCCTGGCCCACGGCTACTGGCAGCGGCTGGGTCTCACCGCCGAGTGCTTCCTGCCCGACCCGTTCGCGGACGCCCCCGGTGAGCGGATGTACCGCACCGGGGACGCCGGGCGGCTGCGGCCGGACGGCAACCTGGAGCTGCTCGGCCGGTTCGACGACCAGGTCAAGGTGCGCGGCTTCCGGGTGGACCCGCTCGAGGTCGAGTCGGTGCTGGCGACCCATCCGGCCGTCCGGCAGGTGCGGGTCCACCCGGAGGAGACCGGCGCGGGCGTCGCGAACGGTCGGCCCGGCGACGGCGCACGGGTGTTGACGGCCTACTGCACGGTGGCCGACGGCGAGACCGTCGAGGTCGGCGCGGTCCGGGCCGAGTTGCGACGCCATCTCGCCGCACGGCTACCGGAGTTCATGGTCCCGGCCCGGTTCGTGCTGCTCGACCGGATGCCGCTGACCCCGGCCGGCAAGATCGACCGCCATCGGCTGCCGCACGTCGAGCCGCTGGCCGAACGCCGGGCCGCGTCGGTGGACGCCGGGCCGGTGGACGCCGGGCCGGTGGACGGTTCCGCCGGGCGGCCGGCCGTCGCACGGACCGCGGTGGCCCGGCTCTGGTCCGAGGTGCTCGGCGTCGAGGAGGTCCGGGAGGACGACGACTTCTTCGCGCTGGGCGGCAACTCGCTGCTGCTGATGGAGATGCTGGCCCGGGCCCGGAGCATGTTCGGCATCGAGGTGACCGGGATCCGCGCGCTGACCCGCGCGCTGCTGCGCGACGCCGGCATCGGCGCGTTCACCGCGGCGATCGAGGCCGCCCGCGCGGGTTCGGCCGGCGCGGGGCGCAGCGTGGACCTGGCCGCCGAAGTCACCCTGGCCGACGTCCCGATCCGCACCTCGGCCCTGCCCCGACCACGCCGGGAGCGGCCGGCCGAGCTGCTGCTCACCGGCGCCACCGGGTTCTGCGGCGCGCACCTGCTGGACACCCTGCTGACCGGGACCGACGCCCGGATCCACTGCCTGGTCCGCGCGGACGACGAGCGGCACGCCCGGGAGCGGCTGCGCGCCGCGCACCAGCGGTTCCTCCACCGCGACCTGACCTCCGACCGGGTGGTGCCGCTGGTCGGCGACCTCACCGCGCCGCTGCTCGGCCTGGACGAGCAGCGCTTCGACCAGCTGGCGGACTCCCTGGACGGTATCCACCACCTCGGCGGACAGGTCAACTTCCTCTACCCGTACCACCAGTTGCGGGAGGCCAACGTCGGCGCCACCCGTGAGGTGATCCGGCTGGCCGGACGCTCCCGGGGCATCCCGGTGCACTACGTCTCCACCCTGGCGGTGCTGGCCGGCTTCGGCGCGGCCGGCGTGCCCGCGGTCACCGAGGAGACGCCGCTCGACCACGCGCAGCACCTCGCGGTCGGCTACGTGGAGAGCAAGTGGGTGGCCGAGTCGCTGCTGCACCGGGCCGCCGAGGCCGGGCTGCCGGTCACCATCGTGCGGACCAACGACGTCACCGGTGACCTGGTCACCGGCACCATGAACACCGCCACCGAACTCTGCGCACTGGTCAAGTACCTTGCGGACACCGGAAGTTGCCCGCAGGTGCGGCTGCCGCTGGACTTCGTGCCGGCCGACCGGTTCAGCCAGGCGCTCGCCCACCTGGCCGCCCACGCGCCCGCCGGCGGCGACGTCTACCACCTGGCCAACCCGCGGCCGGTGCTGCTCGACGTGCTCGCCGAGCGGTTGCGGGTCCGCGGCTACCCGATCGAGGAGATCCCGTACCAGGACTGGGTGGGCGAGCTGGTGCGGTTCGCGGCCACCCACCCGACCCACCCGCTGACCCCGTTCGTGCCGCTCTTCGTCGACCGCTGCCCGGGTACCGAACTGTCCATCAGTGAGCTGTACTTCCGGCCCACCTTCCCGGAATTCGACTCCGCCAAGGCAGAGTTGGCGCTCCGCGACAGCGGGATCGAACTGCCGCCGGTGGACGACGAGTTGATCGACCACTACCTGGACCGGATGCTCGCCGCCGGCTGGATCCCGGCGCCGGCCGGCCTGCCCGCGGAGCTGCCGTGCTGACGCTCGGGGACTGGTCCGCGCTGGAGCCGGCCGGTGCGCCGGGCGACGGGCCGGTCGCCTTCTGCGCCGACCTCGGCCCCGACAGCCTGCTCACGGCCTACCGGCACGGGCTCTTCCCGATGCCCGCGCCGGACGAGTACGCCGGCTTCCTCAACGAGGCCCGCTACGAGGACGAGGTCGCCGCCGGCGCCATCGCGGTGCTCGGGGAGGGCGAGGTGGCCTACCAGGTGCCCTGGTGGTCACCGGATCCGCGGCCGGTGATCGCGCTGGACCGGGCCCGGCTCGGCCGCCGGCTGGCCCGCCGGCTGCGCCACCAGCTGGACTGGTCGACCAGCCTGGACCAGGCGTTCTCCCGGGTGGTCGACGCCTGCGCGGCCGGCCGGGAGCCCTGCTGGCTCACCGGCGAACTGCGCGCGAGCCTCGACCGGCTGCACGAGCGGGGCTGGGCGCACAGCGTCGAGGTCTGGGAGGACGGGGAGTTGGTCGGCGGCGCGTTCGGCCTGCGGGTGGGCCCGGTACTGAGCCTGGACTCGATGTTCCACCGCCGCCCGGGCGCCTCGCGGGTGGCGATCGCCGACCTCGCCGCCCGGTTCGCCGAGGCTGGCGGGCGGCTGCTGGACGCCCAGTGGGACGGCCCGCACATCCGCAGCCTCGGCGCCGAACCGGTCGCCCGCGCCGACTACCTGGCGGTGCTGCGGGACGGCCCCGAGCCGGGGCCGCTGCCGGTCGAGTCGCGGCCGGCCCAGCGGCTGAGCTGACCGCCCGCCGGATCCCGTCGCGTGGCGGGCCCCGGCGACCGCGTGGGACGATGGAGCGGTCCTGTCCCCGGGTTGGGAAGAGGTCGGGCAGTGTCCATCTCCGCCGGCAGCCCAGCACCCCCGGACGCACCGCCCGCCGCCGGATCCGGGGCGGGCGAGAAGGGGCTCAAAGGCGGTGCGCTCGGCCTGGTCTCCTCGGTCGCGATCGGGATCGCCTCCACCGCCCCGGCCTACAGCCTGGCCGCGACGCTGGGGGTGATCGTGCTCGGGGTCGGCCTGCAGGCCCCGATCATCACCGTTCTGGCCTTCGTCCCGATGCTGCTGATCGCCTACGCCTACAAGGAACTCAACGCGGCCGACCCCGACTGCGGCACCACCTTCACCTGGGCGGCCCGTGCCTTCGGCCCGCGAACCGGTTGGATGGGCGGCTGGGGCATCGTGGTCGCCGACGTCATCGTGATGGCCAACCTGGCCCAGATCGCCGGGATCTACGGGTTCCGGCTGATCGGCCTGGACTCCCTGGCCGGCAACCAGCTGTGGACCACCGTGGCCGGTGTGCTGTGGATCATCGTGATGACGGTGATCTGCTACGTCGGCATCGAGATCTCCGCCGCGCTGCAACGCCGGCTGCTCGCCGTCGAGGTCGCGATGCTGGTGCTGCTCTCGGTCACCGCGCTGGTCCGCACGTACGGCAGGAACCCGCCGGCGACCGCGATCCACATCAGCGCGTCCTGGTTCAACCCCTTCGCGGTGGCCTCGTCCAGCGCGCTGACCTCGGGCATCCTGGCGGCGGTCTTCATCTACTGGGGCTGGGACACCGCGGTGTCGGTCAACGAGGAGACCGCCGACAGCGCGCGCACCCCGGGCCGGGCCGCGGTCATCTCCACCGTGCTGCTGTTGCTGATCTACGGTCTGGTGGCCACCTCGGCGCAGGCCTTCGCCGGGATCGGTCACCAGGGCATCGGCCTGGCCAACACCGCCAACTCGGGGGACGTGCTCTCCGGGCTCGGCCGCGCGGTGTTCGGCGGCAGCGGCCCGGGCTGGCTGCTGACCAAGCTGCTGATCCTGATGGTGCTGACCTCCTCGGCCGCCTCGACCCAGACCACCATCCTGCCGACCGCCCGGACCACCCTGTCGATGGCCGCCCACCGGGCCATCCCGGGGCAGTTCGCCCGGGTGCACCACCGTTTCCGCACCCCGACCTGGTCCACCCTCGGGATGGGCCTGGTCTCGATCGCGTTCTACGTGCTGCTCACCGTGATCAGCGGCAACGTGCTCACCGACTCGATCGCCTCGGTCGGCCTGGGAATCGCCTTCTACTACGGCCTGACCGGCTTCGCCTGTGCCTGGTACTACCGCCGGGTGCTGACCCGTGGTGTGCGGGACTTCGTGTTCAAGGGGCTGTTTCCGGGGCTCGGTGGGCTGCTGTTGCTCTACTTCTTCTGCTACGCCGCCTTCGACGTCTACGCCCAGCCCGGCTACGGCGCCACCTCGATCGACCTGCCGCTGATCGGGCGGACCGGCGGGGTGTCGGTGATCGGCATCGCCTCACTGCTGGTCGGGGTGGTGCTGATGCTCGTCCAGTGGGCCGTCCAGGGCTCCTGGTTCCGGCACCCGGACATCCCGGTCAGCGCCGCCGACCCCGCCGACGCGCCCTGAGCCGAACCCCCGGGGAGCCGGCCGCCACCGGTTCAGGCCCGGCCGGGCGCGGAGGACGGCAGCGGCGTCGGCCGAGTGCGGGGCGGCCCGGCGAGGACGCGGGGGTCGGTCGCCCCCAGCGTGGCCGTGGCCGGCACCGGGGAGCCGCCGGGGACGGGGGAGAGGTCGGCGGGGAGGATCACCAGCGCCGTGGTGCCCCCGTGGTCGCCCGCGCGCAGCTGGATCCGGATGCCGTGGCGCTGCGAGAGGCGGCCGACCACGAAGAGGCCCATGCGGCGGGAGACCGAGACGTCCACGGTGGGCGGGTTGGCCAGGCGCTCGTTGATCTCGGCGAGGTCGTCGGGGTTGAGGCCGATGCCGGTGTCGTGGATCTCGACCAGCACCCGGCCGTCCGGCAGGGCGTGGCCGGTGAGCCGGACCCGGGTCTGCGGGTCGGAGAACGAGGTGGCGTTCTCCAGCAGCTCGGCGAGCAGGTGGACGAGGTCGTTGACGACCCGGCCGGCCACCTCGGTCGGCGGGATGGTGGCGAGTTCGATGCGCTCGTACTGCTCGACCTCGGAGGCGGCGGCGCGCAGCACGTCGACCAGCGGCGCCGGCCGGGTCCACTGCCGGCCCGGGTCCTCGCCCGCGAGGACCAGCAGGTTCTCACCGTTGCGACGCATCCGGGTGGCGAGGTGGTCGAGCTTGAAGAGGCTGGCCAGCTGGTCGGGGTCGGCCTCGCGGCCCTCCAGTTCGGAGATCAGTGAGAGCTGACGCTTGATCAGTCCCTGGCTGCGGCGCGAGAGGTTGGTGAACATCGCGTTGATGTTGCCGCGGAGCAGGGCCTGCTCGGCGGCCAGCCGGACCGCCTCACGGTGCACCTGGTCGAAGGCGTGGGCGACTTGGCCGATCTCGTCGGTGGAGTCGATGCCGATCGGCGCCACCGGGCTGTCCACGGCCTGCGGCGCGGCCTGCGACAACGCCTCGACCACGTCCGGCAGTCGGCGTTCCACCACGTCCTCGGCGGCGCGCTGGAGGCGGGCCAGGCCGCGCACCATCGAGCGGGCCAGCAGGGTGGCACCACCAACCGCGACCAGCAGGACCAGCGAGACCAGCAGGGCGTTGAGCAGCGCGGTGCGGTTGGTGAGCGAACGCAGGTTGGCCGCCTGGGTGTTCATGCCGGCGAGGAGCTGCTGCTCGCCCTGGTGCATCGCCTGGATCCGCGGGCTGGCCAGTGCGTACCAGGTGGTGGCGGACATCGTGGTGGGAGCGGTGGCCGGGCCGTTGGTCTCGCCGAGGAACTGCCGGGTCTGCTGGTCGAGGTCGGCCGAGGAGGGGTCGGCCGGCGTGGCGGCGCCCGGGGTAGCGCTCGGGGCGGCGGAGTCGGTCGCCAGCGGGTCGAGCACGGCCTTGGCCGCCGCCGCGCCGTAGGACGCCCGGAAGGCCTTCAGCAACGCCTGGCGGTCCTGGTCGGCCTGCGCGGCGTACGCCTGGTCGTCCGGGCTGAGCTGGTGCGACGGGCTGGCCAGCGCGGCGGCGATCACCGCGCGGACCACCGACGCGTCGTCCTGCGCCTGCGCGAACTGCTGCAGGGCGTGCGCGGCCCGGATCATCCGGGTGTTGCCGGTGGCCAGTGCCAGGTCCTGGCTCAGGTTGATGGTGCTCTGGATGAGCGTGTCGTAGCCGGCCACGGTCCGCTGTACCGAGCTGCGGCCGGTGGTGGTCGGGGTGAAGGCCTGCTGGCGGATCGTGCCCAGCTGGTCCAGGTCGGCCTGGACGGCCTGCACGCCGATGTCACCGCCCGGCAGGGTGCTGGGCCGTACCGCGGTGATGGCCGCGGCGAACGCGGTGCGCTGCTGGTCGGTGGTGTCGCGGGCGGCCTCGACGGCGGGGTCGGTGCGGCCGGGCTGCGCGGGCAGCACGCCGGCCGAGAGGTCCCGCTCCTCCTCGAGCGCGTCGGCCAGCGAGGTGGCGGAGGCGGCCAGCCGATTGGTGGCGCTGACCGCGCTGAGCGCCTCGCCACGTTGCAGGGAACTCTGCACGCGTAAGCCGCCCAGCACGGTGGCCGCCAGCACGGGCAGTGCGAGCAGCGCGGTCAGCCGGGTCCGGATCCGCCAGTTGCGCGGGGCGTAGGCGCGGGCCGGCCGGGTGGCGGGCGGGGTCTCCTGGTCCGGTGCGGTGGCGCCTCCGGCGCGATGTTCCCCGGCGTGTCGCGTGTTGGCTGCCTGGCGCTTCTCGAATGACCCGTGCACGTTTCTCTAACCCTTGGGAGCCATGTCCCGTGCCGACGCGACGGGACGGACGAATGGGTGGACGGCGGGGGAGGGGGCGGTGGGGGAACGCCGAGGCGGTGGGTTGGGGTCCTGGTGGCCCCTGAGCTCATCCGCACAGGGGTGCGGGTGGCATGGGCATGATGCTATAGCAGCGGATCCACGCTGGGTGACCGAATGACGACGGTTGGCGAGAACTGGCCGCCATGGCGGCTGGGATCAGTGAGACCGGCGGGCCCATGAGGCACACCGTAAGGCCCGCCCGGCCGGCCACCGGGTGGTATTTGCGGAACCCATACGGAACGGGCGGAGGCTCAGTCCCGCCGGGCCGCTCCCGGGCCCGTGCCGTCCTCGCCGCGGAGCGACTGCCGCAGCTCCCGGGGGCTCATCCCGCCGTAGAAGTGCATCAGCACCACCCGGTTGTCCAGACCACTCACCGGCGCCGCCGCGCCGATCCGCAGCGAGCCGTAGCCGTGCTGCGCGTGCACCAGTGGTCGGACGGCACCGTCGAAGAGCCGGGCGCGGGTCTGCCGCGGCGGCTGGGGGACCCGCTGTTCCGTCCAACGTGCCAGCCGGAGCAGCTCCGGGTGCTCGGGGTGGCGGCGCAACATGGCGTCCAGGTGCGGGAGCACCGGCCGCTGCCAGGCCCGGGTGTGGTCTGGGAGCTGGTCGCGGCCCTCCCAGACCATCCACTTGAAGGTGTTGGTCGGGATGACCTGGCCCGGGAAGAGGTCGGCGAAGGCCTGGTTGTGGGCGATCAGGTCCCACCAGGCCGTGGTCGCGTAGGCGATCGGCCCGACCAGGACCTTCCCCGGGGCGTGCTCGGTGGTGTACGCGCTGATGCTGCGCACGAACTCCGCCCAGGTGGACTCGGCGGATACGGACGGTGCGCTGCCGGCGGCCGGCTGCTCCGGAGGTTTCATGAGCACGATTGTGCCTATCTCGCGGTGGCGGCAGGAGGTGGGGGTGGGGGAATGCGCGGTTGCGGGGGTGGGGGGAATGCGGGGTTGCGGGGGGTGGGGGAATGCGGGGCTGTGAGGGGTGGGGGAATGCGGGGTTGCGGGGAGGCGGGGGGAATACGGGGTCGCGGGCTCAGAGATGGTGCGTGCAGTGACCGAAGCGACGACGCAGCTCATCAGGTGTCAGGCCCTGGTAGAAGTGCATCATGATCAACCGGCTGCCCAGACCGCCCATCGGCGCGGCCGCCCCGATGACGAGCGAGCCGTAGCCGTAGCGGTGGTGCAGCACCGGGCGGACGTCGCCGTCCGGGTGCTGGTAGGAGCTCGGGGCGGCCGGGCACTCGATGGTCCGCTCCACCCAGTCGGCCAGCTCCCGCAGTTCGCGCCGGTCGGGGTGCAGCCGCAACAGCGCGTCGAGTTGGGGCAGCGCCCGGGAGAGCCAGTAGGTGGAGTGCTCGGGCAACTGCTCGCGGCCCTCCCAGGCCATCCAGCGGAAGATGTTGGTCGGGATGTCACCCTCGCCGAACATGTCGGCGAAGGCCTGGTTGTACGCGTCGACGTCCCACCACATGTTGGAGGCGTAGGCGAGCGGGCCGACCATGACCTGACCCGGCGCGTGCTCCCGCACCTGGTGGCCGATGGCGGGGACGACGAACCGCCAGTAGGCGCAGAGCTCGCTGGCGGACTCCGGGTCCTGGGCGGTGACCGGAGGGCGCTTGAGCGCGTGCAGGTACAGGTCGATCCGCTCGGGCTCGCGCAGTCGCAGGATCCGGGCGAGGTGGTCGAGCTGCTCCTCGGTGGGCGTCGCCTTGCCGCCCTCGATCCGTTGGTAGTGCCGCGGATCGAGGCTCATCAACTGCGCGACCTGGGCTTGGGTGAGGCCCGGCGCCGAGCGGCCGCGACCACCGGTGCGTGCCGCCATGCCGAGCTCCTGTGGCTTGACCCGGGCTCGGTGGCGCTTGAGGAAGTCGCTCAACCGCTCGGGCTGGTGGGCCGGTTGCCGAGTGGTGCGGCCCGCGGATGGTGTGATCATGTCCGGTCCCGGCGCCCGCCGGATCCTCCCCGGTCGAACGCTTCCCCTCCTGGTGAGCTGATTTAGGTGTACGGGATTTGCGTACAAAAACGTGTCGGCTAGAAGACCTTCCCTGTACGGCTGATCGCTGGCCAGAATCGTGGTCTCGGCGAGCGGATCTTCCCGCCACTGTCCAATGGACAGTCCACTCGGCTCCGTCGTCGCCGTCCCGCCGTCACCGTCACGCCGCGATCGGGGGTGCGCCATGCAGCAGTCTGTCCCGACGGCGCCCGCGCCGACCCGCCGCACGGTCTTCGGAGTACTGCGCACGCTGCGGGAGTTGGGCGATGGACCGCACTACCTGCGGCGGATCGCCGAGGAGGCGCAGATCCCGGTCACGACGGCCCATCACATCCTGGCTGACGCCGCCGACTTCGGCATGGCGGTGCGGGTGGCTCCCGACCACTACTCCTCCCCGGGTTCGTCGTCGCCGCGCCCGTTGGGCACGGGTGCGCTGCCGGCGGATCCGGCTGCCAACTCGCCGGCCACACACAGCGCGCTCGTCACACTACAGTGCGAATGCAATGGCATGGCCCTGTTGTACGCCTCTCTTCTGCCGGCCGAGGCCGCGGCGGTGTGCCTGGACCGCACGTTGGGGCCCTACGAGCGCGAGATCCACTGCGCCCCGGCCGAGCGGCGCGCGCTGTTGTGGCGGACCTCGCTGGAGGCCGGTGCGGTCGGCCGGGTGATCGGTGGTCAGCCGGCCGCCGGCCAGCACGGTTACGACCACGGCCCGGCCCCGATCGCCGGGTTCGACCTGGTGGCCGCGCCGGTCTGGAACGGCGAGAGCTGCGCGGGCGCGGTCGCCGTGCTGCTGCCCAGCTACCGGCTGTCCGCCACCGCGCTGCGCGAGGACATCGCCGCGGCCGTGACGGCGACCGCGGCCGGCCTGAGCCGCGCCGTCAGCGGCAGGGGATGATCCCGGCCCCTTTCCCGGCGCACCGTGCGGACATTACGCTTCCATGACCCGTGGCGGCCGGTCGGTTTGCTCTCAGCGGAAACGGAATGGCGAGGTCGAATTCAGTGCCGGCGTGACCTGTGATCTGATGCAGTGGCCGCCGATTCCCTCGCGCCGGGTGTGCCACGAGTCGTAGCGGCGCTGGTGGGGAGTCGGTGCCGACCACCCACGTCCGAGAGGATTGGTCCGCCTTGCCCGTGTATGTGAACCGGCCCGCCGTGGTTCTACCGCCGCACCGGATACCCCTGCGGCAGATCATCGACGACATCATGATCCGTCATGCCGATCTGCCGAGGATCGCCGTGATTCCCCGGATCCTCGGCCAGTTGCCGGCCCACCGGCACTACAGCCAGCCCTTCGAGGTCGTCACGGGCGAGCGCGAGCCGGCCGAACGCATCCACACGGCCTTCGACGACATCACCGAGATGGGCCTGCGGGCAGCCCGGGCCACCATCGCCGAGGCCGGTCTGAGTGCCGGTGACATCGACTGCGTGGTCACCGTGCACGGCACCGGTGAGGCGGTGCCCGGTCTGGACGTGTTCCTGCACAACGCGCTCGGCCTGCGCCCGGAGGCCGCCTGCCGGCCGGCCAGCCAGCTCGGCTGCGCGGGCGGTGCCCACGCGCTGGCGGTCGCCGCCGAGTTCCTGGCCGCCCACCCCGGCGCCACCGTGCTGGTCGTGCTCGCCGAGTCGCTCAGCTCGCTCTACCACCACACCGACGTCAGCATCGAGCAGATGATCTACAAGGCGCTGTGGGGCGACAGCGCGGTGGCCTGCCTGGTCAGCGACCGGCCGCTGGGCCCGGGGCTGCGCCTCGACGCCTTCTGGGAGTACCTGCTGCCGCACAGCGCCGAGCGCTACCGCAAGCGGGTGGACCGGTACGGCGTGCACTTCGACTCGGAGAAGAGCGCGCTGCGGGCCGTCCCCGACGTGCTGCCCGCGTTGCGGGAGCGGATCCAGGGCGAGGGCTGGAAGCTGGACTTCATCGTCTCGCACACCGGTGGCCCGCGGATCCTCGAGGAACTGGCCGGTGGGCTGGAGCTCGAGCCCGACCTGCTCAGGCACTCCTGGGACTGCCTGAACGAGCAGGGCAACCTCGGCGGGCCGTCCGTCCTCGCGGTCCTGGAGCGCACCCACCGCACGCCCCCGGCCCACGGTGACCGGGGCATGCTGCTCGGCTTCGGCCCCGGCTTCCGCTGCACGGCCGCCCGGGCCACCTGGTGGGTTCCCGAGCAGGCGTGAACCCGGGCCGGGGTCGGCCACGTGAACGAAGTGGTGGGTCCCCGGCAGGGTGGGGCCCACCATCCGGCGTGGTGCCGGAAATGGACGGGGAGCAGCGGTGGCGGTGGAGTCGGGCCGGCCGGTGACGCGGCGTGACGTGGACGAGTTCGCGCGGCAGGAGTTGTGGACGCGCCGGCGGATCGCCAGGTGGCTGGCCGTGTTCCCGCCCTCCGGCGACTCGGCCGGCCGGCCGACTCGCCGGAGGGCGGGCCGTCCCGGCGGCGGAGGCGTCGGCGGTGATCGCCGCGGCCCGCCGGCCCGCCCTGCGCGGGTTGCCCGAGAAGTGGGTGCCGCCACCACCGCCCCGCGAGCTGCTGCTGCTGGTGGCGGAGGTCCTGGTGGTGGACGAGTACCCGTCGGCGCCGGACTGGACGGCGGCCGAGCGCGGGCAGGCGGTGCGCTGGGTGGCGGTGCTGGTCGGGCGGTTCGGCGAGGACGGGGTGCAGAGCCTGGTGCGGGTCCTGACCGACGCACCCTGACGGGCCGTCACGGAGCGGTCGGGGCTCGGGACCGGCCGCCTCCGGGCCGGCGATCCGGCTGGTCAGGTCGCCCAACAGCTCCTGGTAGCCGCGCAGTTCGTACAGCTTGACGGCGGAGTGCAGGTGCCCGGCGGCATCCTCGGACCGGCCCAGCGACTGCAGGAAGTCGGCGAACTGCTGCTCGGCGAGCGCCTGCAGGTGCAGGAATCCGGCCTCGCGGCAGCGGGCCAGCGCCTGCTGCCACCCAGTGTCGGCCTGGAGGCCCGGACCCGGCTCTACACCCCGCCCCGCCCGCCGGCCGGCGGGACACCTCCACTGGCCGGGGCCGGCCCGGCGATCGGCTGGTTCCGCCGCGAGGAGAGCGCGCTGCGCCGGCTGGTGGAGTGCGCCGAGCAGTACGGGCGGACCGAGCAGGCCTGGCAACTGGCCCACCAGGTATGCGTGTTGTACTACAACGAGGGCCGGATGAAGCGGGAGTGGGAGTTCACCGCGCGGTGCGGCCCGCGGGCCGCCGAGGCCTGTGGGGATCCCGGCGACCAGGCCCGACTGCACGCCGACGTGGCACTGGCGCTGATGGAGCAGGGCCGCCGCCCGGACGCCGGCGGGCACCTCGGCCGGGCCGTCGCGCTGGCCGAGTCGGCGGACGACCCGGCGCTGCGCCACCACTGCCGCACCCGGCAAACGCCAACTGCCTGGTCGGGGCCGGGGAGCCGGCGTCGGCGCTGCCGATGATCCGTCAGATCCTGGGCGAGGCGGTCGAGTCGGCGGACCGCCAAGGCGCACAACAACCTGGCGAACGCGCTGGTCCTGGCAGCCAGTCCGGACCTCGCGCGGGAGGCCGCCCGGCTGCTCAGTGCCAGCACCGCCGGCCCGATCCTGGTGCTCGCCACCCAGACCGAGGCGGAGGCACTGCACGCGCTCGGTCGGGCGCAGGCCGCGCTGGCGGCCGGCCGCCGGGCCATGGCACTCGGGCACGCCCAGGGCAACCTGCGGATCGAGGCCTACTGCCGGGAGTTCATCGGCGACGTGCTGCAGAGCCTGGGGCGGATCGGCGAGGCGGTGGAAGAACGACGGCTGGCAGGCGAGTTGGCCGATCGTCAGCACGTCGCCGAGCCGGCCGGCTGAACCGACGGGCCGGGTCGGACGGCTGCCGGCAGCAGGTCAGAAGGACGCCACCGCGTCCCGGGCCCGGATCGCTCGGCGCAGCGCGAGCGGCAACGGACCGCAGCGGGCGGCCAGTTCGGCCAGCCGTCGGCGGTGGGCGCGCCGCACCCGGCAGTCGACCACGATCCGCAGCTGGCCGGCGTCGGCGAGGGCGACCAGGGCGGCGTCGGCCGGCGTGACCCGGCCGAGCGGGCCGCGCAGCGCGCCGGAGACGGCGGTCAACAGCGCCTTGCGGGGCCGCGGGTCGCGGCAGGTGATCCTCCGGGCGGGGAAGAGGCCGAGCACCCGGTGCTCCGCCACCCGGATCCGGCCGTCCGCCGCCAGCTGCTCGCGCACCGCACGGGTGGTGTGCCGGCGGCTCGTCATCCAGGCCCTCCAGGGGCGCAACCGGGCGTCGCGGATCCGCTGGAGTGCCTCGGCGAGCAGCGGATCGAGGTCGGCGGGGGCCGGGCCGGTCGCGACGGCGCAGCCGCGCTCGTCGCGCAGCAGGCCGCGCTGGAACAGCTCGGTGAGGACGGCGGCGCGCAGCAGGAGATCGAGGTTGTGCCGGCCGGTGAGGCGCTCGCGCTCGGGGTCGAGGGCCAGTAGGAAGAGCTTCGAGGGAAGGGTGTCGGTGTCGGGCAGGTCCACGGCGGACTCCTCGCGGCTCGACGGGTTACGGCTGGGGTGGGGCTGCGGCCTCGGCGGCCCCGGCCTCGGCGGGTTCGGCTTCCTTGGGGGGCCGCCCGCGCCGGGGGAGCCGGGCCACGCCGCCCGGCATCCGCCCGCCGTCGGCCAGGGCTCTGCGGAGCAGGAACTCGATCTGCGCGTTGGTGCTGCGCAACTCGTCCGCCGCCCAGCGGGCGAGCGCGTCGTGGACGGCGGGGTCCAGGCGCAGCAGGATCTTCTTCCGCTCCGTCGCCACCGGGTCGTCTCCTACTGGTAGAGGGAGCCGGTGTTGACGACCGGCTGGGTGCCCCGGTCGCCGCAGAGCACCACCAGGAGGTTGCTGACCATGGCGGCCTTGCGCTCCTCGTCCAGCTCCACCACGTCCCGCTCGGCGAGGCGGTCCAGGGCGAGTTCCACCATGCCGACCGCGCCCTCCACGATCATCCGCCGGGCGGCGACCACGGCACCGGCTTGCTGACGCTGCAGCATGACCTGGGCGACCTCGGGCGCGTAGGCGAGCCGGGTGATCCGGGACTCGATCACCCGCACACCCGCCGAGGCGACCCGGCTGGCGATCTCGGCGGAGAGCTTGCGGGTGATCTCGTCGGCGCTGTCGCGCAGCGAGAGCTGGCCCTCCTGGTGCGCGTCGTAAGGGTAGCTGTTGGCGATGTGGCGCACCGCCGTCTCGGTCTGGATGCCGACGAACGCGACGAAGTCGTCCACCTCGAAGACCGCCTTCGCGGTGTCCTCGACCTGCCAGACCACCACCGCGGCCATCTGGATCGGGTTGCCGTCGGCGTCGTTGACCTTGGTGGTCTCGGTCTCGTGGTTGCGGATCCTGGTGGAGATCCGGCGGCGACTGGTGAACGGGTTGACCCAGCTCAGGCCGGACTGGCGGATCGTCCCGCGGTAGCGGCCGAGCAGCTGGACCACCCGGGCCTGGCCGGGGGCGACCGCGGTCAGGCCGGCGGCCAGCAGCACCCCGGTGAGGACGGCCAGTGGGCCGACCACCACCAGGGTGATGCCGAGCGCGGTCGAGCGGCCGGCCTCCTCGACCAGGCCCCAGACAAGCAGACCGGCGCCGGCCAGCAGGACGAGCAGGGCGAGGGCGAGCATCGGCAGGCCGGGTGCGCCGGTCAGGGGCCGCTCGGTGACCTTGGCGTCGGGCATCCGCAGGTCGAGGCCGTCGGGCGTGCCGGCGGTCAGCGTGCCGATGGGGGAGGCGCTGCGCTCGGGCGCGCCGTCGTTGCTGTGCTGAGCGGCCATCGGGCCGGCTCCTCTCATCCGGTGTTCGCAGGCACGAACCTATCATAGTGATATCACTTTTTCTGGCGTCGAAACCCTTGGCCGTCCAGCTGAGGAGGGCCGGGCCGGTTGAGGAGGGCCGGGTTCAGTGCCAGCCGGCGGCGGACCGGCGGGGCCGGTGCCGGCGGGCGGCGGCCGCATTGGTGCAGATCACGCCGAACAGCCGGGCACCGCCGGGGGAGGCGCAGACCAGCGTGGCGGCCCGGGTCGGGTCGCCGGTCCAGAAGGCGAAGGCCGGGTCGGTGCCGAGGTCGTCGACCAGCATGATCCCGCCCGGTGGCAGCACGTGGGCGACCTGGTCCAGCTCGAACGCGGCGGTGGGGGTGGCGGGCCTGGCGTGGTGCACGAACACGCCCACCGTGCCCAGCTCCCGGACCAGCCCGGCCAACTGCCGCCGGCTCGACCCCTGGACGCGGGTCCAGCGTTCCCGGTGTAGCTCCGGCACGGCCGCGGGCCGCCGCGGGCCCGGTGGCTCGACGCTCCACAGCCGGCCGTGGCCGTTGTGCTCCAGTGCCTCCAGCGCGAGGCGGCTGACCGCCCCGCCGGCCGCCCCGCTCTCCAGGACCACCTCGGGGCGGCGGTGCAGCACCGCGCATCGGACGGCGCGGGCCGGTGCCCAGTCGCCGTCGCTCCCGTCCGTGGTGGTCCACGGGCAGGGCCACGGTGCGCCGAGCAGGTGGTGCAGCCCGGCCTCCCACGCCTCGTCCGCCTGGTAGGTCACCGGCCGCTCGCGCCACCGGCCCAGCTCCGCCGGCAGCGACAGCACCGCCTCCACCGGGTCTGCGGCGAACGTCCGTGCGATCCGCCGCATCCGGTGCCGCGCACGTCCGGGCGCACCGTGGGCCATACCGTCAGGATAGACGCGCTCCGTCACCCCATCGCCGCATCCGGGTCGCGCCCGCCACCGCCAACCGGCGGACACGCCCTGTAGTGGTGCGGATCCGCAGCGCGAGCACGTGACGGCGTTACCCTCCCTTTGCCAACGGGGAAGTGACGTCAGGTCAGGGGCAACGAAAGGGGGACCGGTGACGCAGGACACCACGGTCGCCGAGGACGGCGTGGTCGGTCGGCTGTGGGCGGTGCGCATCGCCGCCTACGGGCATCCCAGCTCCGGCGTGCTGCAGGTGGTCTGTGCGGACACCCGCTGCCGGACCGCCCACCGGCGCTTCACCGAGCCGGCGAAGGCGCGCGAGGCCGCGCTGGAGCACCTGGCCGCGCACGCCCGCCGGGCCGGGGCCCTGCCGCCCCTGCTCTACTGTCGTTGCCGCTCGGAGGACCACGCCTGGCACGCGGGGCGGATCCGCTGCACGGGCGGGGGCGTTCGGGTGCTCTCGGTGGACGCGACCCGGACCTCCTGGCGGATGGTCGAGACCTGCCGGGCCTGCGCGGGGTTGATGCCGCGGGCCAAGCTGCTCACCGGCGCCGTCGGCCGGCCCGCCGGACCCCCGGTGCCGGGCGTGGCGAGTGCCGGGGATGCCGGAAGTCCGGCGGCTCCGGCGGATCAGGCCGCGAACCTGCCCCGGCAGTCTGCCGCGCGCGCCGCCACCACCGCGCTGTTCTCGGCGGCCGCCACCGCGCCGGTGTTCGCGGAGGCACCTGCCTCGTGGTCGGGGCCGGTGCAGCGGAGACCCGCTCGCGAGCCCGCCGTCCGTCAGCCCGTCCGTCAGCCCGTCCGTCAGCCGGCCTGGCGGGGTGCCGGTCACCGTCTGGCCGTGCAGCGGGCGCTGAGCTGCGAGCTGTGCGAGGCGCAGGGCGTCCACAACCCGCCGCCCGCCGCGGCCGGCGCCGTCCCGCGGCCGGCTCCCGAGCCGCCCTCCGCGCAGTCGTCATCCGCCGAACCGGCGCCGGTGGTCAAGGCGTTGCTCACCGCCCGGCAGGGGGACACCGCCCGGATGATCCTGGCGCACGCCGCGACGTTCCAACTGCCCACCACGGACGTCCGGTTGCTGGCCACCCTGGTCGCGGTACGGGCCGCCCGGGAGGGGCGCGCCAACCTGGTCGCGGCCGACGTCGCGGGGTTGCGACTGGCCGAACCGCAGCAGGCGCTCGACCTGCTGGTGGCGCTCGGCTGGCGGTTCACCGCCTCGCCGCTCACCAGTGACCCGTCCAGGCCCGCCGTGGTCGAGGTGCCCGGGCTGGGACCGGACGGACCGCTGGAGGTCAGCGCCAAGGCCCGGGCCAGGATCGGCGGTTGGTTCGCCCGGACGATCGCCGCCCGGCCGCTGCGGAAGGCCGGCAGCGCGACCCGGCTCGCCGCGCTGTACCTGGCGGCCCACGCGAACCCCGACGGGGGCCCCGGCCCGTTGCCCCAACTCCCCTCCGGCGTCGGCGCCGACCACCTGCGGGAGCTGCTCGACACGGGTTGGCTGGCCGCTCTCGACCAGGACGGCTACCAACTCGCCGAGGCGCTGAGGCCGTTCGTTCCGGCCGACGCGACCCAGCCGGCGCCCGGCCGGCCCGACGGCGTGCTCAGCCTCAGCGAGCGCCAGGCCGTGGCCTGCGATCTGCTCGACACCAGCCCGGTGCGGTTCGCCCGTTGGCTCGCGGAGTACTGGGAGGCGCACGGTCACGGCCCCGGTCGCAGTGTCTTCATCGCCGCCAACTGGCCTACCGCGCCCGAGGAGGCCGGCCAGTACGCGCTGGACCGGCTCGGCCACACCGCCTGGGTCGCCGGTGCCCGCGAGCCCTACGCGCTGCGGCCCGGGGACGCCTACCGGACTCCGGAGCAGTGGCAGGCCCAGCAGGCCCAACAGGGTCAGCGGGTGCAACAGCAAGGTGCCGGTGGTCGGCGGCCCGAGCGGGGTTGGTCCGCTGTGCGACGGCCGCCACTGCCACCCGAAGTCGCCGCCCGCAACGAGGAGTTGCGGCGCCGGGTGCGCAGCGGGGAGATCAGCCCGAAGCGGGCCAAGAAGGAGCGGGAGAAGGACAACGCCCGGCGCCGCGCGCAGTCCGGTGACGGGGCGGAGGGCAGCTGAGGGACGGCCGCCGTGGGGGGATATCGTTGCGGTCGAGGTGTGTTGACTGAGTGTCAGCTGAGCGAACGCCGTGGCGGACCTGAAAGGGTCCGCCTTTCGGCATGGCTGCCGGTTCCGCCCGGAAATGTGCGGATTGACGCAAGTTAGCGCGAGTTAGCGCAGGTTGGCGCGGGTCGGCGCCGGGTCGGCGGGAAGTCGGACGAGCTGTGGGCTGGGCGGGTCCCTGGCGGGGATTCTGTGATTTTCCTGAGAAAGCCATTGCTTGGCATGTCCGGCTAAACCTACCGTCGTGTTCGCCGCTGCGACCCGTGCGGCCCGGCGGTTCGAACCACCGCCGGTGCTCGCGAGCGGCCCGGCCCGACGGTGCCCCACGCCGAACGGCCAACCCCCACAGATCGGTTCACTGATTCAGAGGAGCACGAGCTTGCGTACCTCTCCCCACCCCGCGGCCCGGCGTACCGCGCTGGCCCTCACCGCCGCGGCGGGTCTCGCTCTCTCGGCCTTCGGCGCGGTCGCGCCGGCCCAGGCCGCGACGGCGCAGAACGCGCACCACAAGGTGACCTACACCCGTTCCTGCGCGGAGCCGAAGGCCGGATACATGGCCTGTAACGCACTCCGGGTCACCGGCGGCGAAACCGTCAAGACCCACCTGGCCAGGGCCAACTCGGCGCACGCCGTGGCGGACACGGTCTCCGGCTACGGCCCGTCCGACATCCAGAGCGCCTACGACCTGGCCTCGGCGGCCGCCTCCAACGGCGCCGGCGAGACCGTGGCGATCGTCGACGCCCAGGACGACCCCAACGCCGAGTCGGACCTGGCCACCTACCGCAGCCAGTTCGGGCTGCCCGCGTGCACCTCGGCCAACGGCTGCTTCAGCAAGGTCGACGAGAACGGTGGCACCAACTACCCGTCGCCCGACTCGGGTTGGGCCGGCGAGATCTCCCTCGACCTGGACATGGTCAGCGCCACCTGCCCGAACTGCAACATCCTGCTGGTCGAGGCCAACTCCGCCAGCACCGATGACCTGGGCACCGCGGTGAACGAGGCGGTCTCGCTGGGCGCCAAGTTCGTCTCCAACAGCTACGGCGGCTCGGAGTCGGCGGACGAGACCTCGGCCGACTCGTACTACAACCACCCGGGCGTCGCCATCACCGCCTCGGCGGGCGACAGCGGCTACGGCGTCGAGTACCCGGCCGCCTCGCCGTACGTCACCGCGGTCGGCGGCACCTCGCTGACCCAGGACTCCAGCGCCCGTGGCTGGAGCGAGTCGGTCTGGAACACCAGCAGCACCGAGGGCACCGGCTCCGGCTGCTCCGCCTACGAGCCCAAGCCGAGCTGGCAGACCGACAGCGATTGCTCCAACCGGACCGTCGCCGACGTCTCCGCGGTCGCGGACCCGGCCACCGGTGTCGCCGTCTACGACACCTACGGTGCCTCCGGCTGGAACGTCTACGGTGGCACCAGCGCCGCCTCGCCGATCATCGCCAGCGTCTACGCGCTGGCCGGCACCCCGAGCGCGAACATCCCGGCGGCGGACGCGTACGCCAACCCGTCCGCGCTGAACGACGTGACCTCGGGCTCCAACGGTGACTGCGGCGGCTCGTACCTCTGCACCGCCGGCCCGGGCTACGACGGCCCGACCGGTCTGGGCACCCCGAACGGCACGGCGGCCTTCACCGGCTGACCCCGCCACCCCGGGCCGGCCACCGGCCGCCCACCCCGCCAAGCGGCCCGGCCCGCGGAGCGCCCGAGCGCCCCGCGGGCTGCGGCGTTCGGCGGCGGGGGACGCCGCTCCCGCGTCCTTCGTGCCTTCCGCCGCTCCCGCTGGAGACGCCGAGCGCCCGGGCCATCCCCTCAAGGGGATGGCCCGGGCGCTCGGTTGAGCCGGCCCGCTTCAGGAACAGGCGGTGGGCGACGGCTTCGCCGACGGGTCTCCGCTCGGCGAGGGGCTGGCGCTCGGCTTGCCGCTCTCCGACGGGCTCGGCGAGGCCGAAGCGGACGCCGAGGGCGAAGGGGACGCCGACGCCGAAGCACTCGGCGACGGCGAGGGGCTCGGCGAGCCGCTCGGGGACGGGCCGGCCGTCGCCGAAGCGCTCGGGGACGGGCAGCTGGTCGGGCCCGTCGTCGGCGACGGCGAGGGGCTCGGCTTGCCACTGGCCGACGGGCTCGGCGAGGGCGACGGCGAGGCCGGGGCCGACGCCGAGGCCGTCGGGCTGGGCACCGTGACGGTGCCCGTGGCGCTGACCGTCGGCTGCGGCGTCGGGCTACCCGTCGGTGCCGGGGTGCCGCTCGGGGTCGGCGCCGGGGAGGTGCTCGACGCCACCGGTCCTGGCACGGCCGGGCCGCCACCAGGCGTGCCCGTCGCGTACGGTCCGCCCGGGTTGGGCAGGGCCGGCAGGTCCGGGGTGGTCAGCACACCGGTGCTGAAGTAGCGGATCCAGCTCTCGACCGTGTTCATGTAGTCGGTCGAGTCGTTGTAGCTGAGGATCGCGCGGTCCAGCTGCGACTTCTGGGACAGGTCCCGGCCGTCGGCGCAGAGGTAGCGGCCGGCGGTGAGCGCCGCGTCGAAGATGTTGTTCGGGTCCGCCTTGCCGTCCCCGTTGCCGTCCGTGCCCCAAACCGCCCAGGTGGACGGGATGAACTGCATCGGGCCGACCGCTCGGTCCCAGGCCGCGCCGCCGTCGAAGATCCCGTTGTTGCTGGCCGGGATGGCGGCGGTGCCGTCGGTGCCGTTCAGCAGTGGGCCGAGGATCGGCGTGAAGGTGGTGCCGTTCTGGTCCACCCGGCCGCCGTCGGCCTGGTCGGACTCGACCTGGCCGATCCCGGCGAGCATCGCCCACTGCAGGTGGCAGCCGGGCTCGGTCTGCGAGAGCGTCTGCTCCGCCTTGTAGTAAGCGGCGTAGACGGTGGCGGGCAGGACCGCCCCGCCCACGTCCACGGTCGGCTGGGTGCCGGGCAGCTGCGCGCCGCCGGGGGTGCCCGGCGCGCTGGTGGGCGGCTGCGACAGGGCGCCACCGGGGCGTCCGCCGTCCGCCGGGAAGGTACCGGCCACCGGAGCGGAGGCCCCGGGCAGGCCGGCGGACCCGGTTGCCGCCGCCGCGGCGGTGGGGGTGATGCTCAGCAGGGGATTGCCCGAGGCCGAGAGCACGGCCAGGGCGGCTACTGTCACCGCCGTCCCCCGGAATGTTCGTCCGTCAATTCGCCACGCCATGCGTGTATGCCCTCCCGATGATCGGTCCGTCTAATGACCGGCTCGACACTATGTCATCACGACACGACAACGGGAGGTGTGGTCCCCACCCCTCTGGCGGCGGGTGAGGCCGGTTGGTTCCAGGGGGTGGTGGGTGTCTGTTATGTGCTGAAATCGCCGGAGCGCACGGTGGACCCCGACGTGCTTCGGCGGGGCAACTCCGCTGGCCCCTCGGGCAGTTCGATCGGCCCGTCTGGCCGTCGAAGTCTGCACTGCGGTGTTCTGTCTTCGACTGAATCGCCCCAAAGGTGGCCAATTTACCCGAAGCTTGCCTGCCGCCTCCGCGGACCGTTCAACGCACGGGCTACGCCCGGCCCACGGGTCGACGAAGCCCCGGTGAAGGGATCACCACACGAGCGCGCCGGAGGCCGGGCGGCGCTCCACGGCACGGCGCTGCCGGGTCGTCCCGGCGACGACGTCGGGTGGGCCGCCCTGTCGGGGAAGCGGGTGCGTGCGGGTCGCCCCCGGATACCGGCCCCCGAACGCAGCAGCGGGGGGGGGGGGGGGGGGGGGGGGGGGGGGGGGGGGGGGGGGGGGGGGGGGGGGGGGGGGGGGGGGGGGGGGGGGGGGGGGGGGGGGGG
>NZ_JBVHLF010000036.1:80437-83060 GCF_055559155.1 Kitasatospora sp. NPDC024654 | reverse complement strand
CCGGGCCGTCCGCCTACCCAGACACACCGCAACGGCGCCAACGGCCAGCACAGAGATCAACTGACCAGCCGTCGGCCACTACCTGCGGATTCGGGTCTGAGCCGCGCCGTCGGTTCACGGTTGGTCGTGGATCGGCGGGGGTGTCTTCCGTGTTGTTCCACTGCCGGTTCTGCGGGATCGGCAGGCCGGTGGCGACAGCTGTCCGGTGCGCCCACACCGTCGGCCCTGTCCTGGTGCGGGGTGCGGAGTAACCGGTCCCCGCGCCGGCCGCGACCGGCCGTCCGCACCACGAATCGCTTCACTGCTCGCCGCACGATGTCCTCTGTCGTGCTGGGTCGGTACCCGGCTGATCCTGCCAGCCGCCGACATGCGGCTGACCGATGCCCCCGACCCGGCGAGGAGCGGGCGCCGATCGACCGAGCCCGGCTGCGCCACCGCTCGACGGCCGCCACGGATGCCGCGTCCACTGCCCGTGGATCCCGCCCGCCTGTTCACCCTGTCCCGCCACGAGCGGCTGCTGTCCGCTTCCGGCCCAGGTGGACTGAACGGGCCAGGGCCGGTTCAGTCCACCTGATCCGCCTTCCACCGGCCCTGGATCCCGACGAAGCTGGTACTCGCCAGCAGGGAACTACCGCCCGGCGGGCAACACCGGACGAGGCGTCACCGCGGGACGCGGCACCGGATCGCCGTCACCTCCAGCTACCCAGAACGGGGTTACGATCATGCTCCGCACCGCCAGGGCCGCCGCGGTCGCCACGCCCGCCCGCGCCGCCGCTCTCCTGATCCCCGCGGCCGCCGACGCCGCCACCTCGCGGGGCGCCGTCGCCACCAGCGTCACCGCGCCCCCGAAAGACACGAGCTGGGGCAGCTGACCCCGAGGCGGTTCTCCCCGCTCCACCCGCGGCCACTCCAGACCGCTGCTCCTGCAGGGCAGCCGTCCCTCTCGGCCGCGCGGACTCCGCTGAGCGCCACGCTCCCTCATCGATCGCCAGGCCGACGGGTCAGCCATGCCCGAATCAAGGAGAAGTTCACCGTGAAGCTCAAGAAGTCGGCAGTGCTTCGGACCACTGCCGCCCTGTCCGTCCTCACCGCCGGCGCGGTGGTGACGGTGGCCCTCACCACTGGCACACACTCCACCGCCCTCGACCTGGCCGGTGCTCCGGTCAGCCCGCCGGCCTCGGTCAGCGCTTCGGCGGGCCCGCCGGCCCCGGTCAGCGCGCCGGCGGCCGGCTCACCCACCGTCACCGCGTCGTCGAGCACCGCCGGGTCGCCGGGCGCCTCGGGGGCGGCCAAGCCCGCGGTGCCCGCACCCAGCGGCGGCCCGGCGGGTTCCGCTGCCGCGCCGAACTCGGTGGCCGCACCGCCGGCCCCGCTGCCCGCCGCCCAACTGCCTGACAGCACGGCGGCCCAGTGGAAGCCGATCGCCCCGCCGCACACCCAGCCCGTCCACCACCAGATCCAGCTCAACGAGTGCGCCGTCGTGAACGCTGCCGCGACCTGGCAGCAACAGGGCTACGTCAGCTCCTTCGACACCCCTGCCATCCAGGACTCGTTCACCTTCGCCGACGCTGCCGCCGCCCAGGACTCCTACCGCGCGGTGCTCGCCGCGATGGACGGCTGCCAGGCCAAGTCAGCCGCCCTGCAGACCGCTTCGAAGATCACCCCGGATGCGCAGGTGAGCCGGACCGCGACCACCGCGGACGGTGCCGCCTACGCCCGCCAGTGGACCGGAGTGGCTCCGCTCTCCGCTCCTGGCCGCCAGACCAACCACATCTACGTGGTCCAGCGCGGCAGCGTGCTGACGGTCCTCCAGTACGCGGTGCCGGCCACCACGACCGGTGCCACCCCTCAGACGCCCGTTGACGACGCGAAGCAACTCGCCGTCATCGAAGCACAGTTGACGACCTCTACGAGTAACTGACCAGCGGTCACCTCATCCGCCGTACGCGTGGTTCGCCAACCCGCACCCCCAGAAAGGGCTCGCCTTGTCCCGCTTCTCCCGACACTCCCTGCGCACTCTCGCCGCCGTGGTCGCCACCGGTGCCGCCGCCTCCCTGTTCACCGCGGCTCCGCAGGCGCACGCCACCTCCGGCATCGGCGGTCAGATCACCCGCAGCGAGGTGCTGGCCCGCGCCCAGTACTGGGTCGACAACCACGTCCCGTATAACCAGGGCGGCTACGCCGCGGACCCCCAGGGCACCACCTACCGAGAGGACTGTTCCGGCTACGTGTCGATGGCCTGGCACCTCAACTCCAGCCTGGTCACCTCGACCCTGCCGAGCGTCTCCACCCAGGAGAACTTCTCCGACCTCAAGTCCGGCGACATCCTCGACTACACCGCCGAGCACACCTTCCTGTTCGCCAACTGGACCAACCAGGCCAACGGTGACTTCACCTACTACGCCGAGAGCAACTCCAACGACCCGACGCACGGCCCGACCTCGGCCAACATCAACAGCTCCAGCCTGGAGGGCTGGCCGACCAGCTACTACGGCGCCTACCGCTACAACAACATCGTCGACGACGCGCCGGCGGCTCCGCGTCCGGCGCGGGTGGCGGCTGGGGACTTCAACGGTGATGGCAAGCTGGACGTGGTCGGTATCGACGCGAACAGCAACATGCA